>JBKHKF010000149.1:0-6673 GCA_046537745.1 Anaerolineales bacterium
GGGTAGGAGGATCGTAGCTGATAATTTTAGAGCGCAATTTTCTCAGGTGATGTCCGATAAGCTTGGCAGGATCGGCAGACACGCCGGCCAGGTGAATCGACTCGCAATGGCTGACTTCGTTGGGCAGATCCTCAGGAAGCGGGAATGTCCTCTGTTCTCCGGGAGAGATGCGATGTGGAGGAATAGAGGCTAATAGCGCCTTTGGAATTTGTCTTCCCAGCTCCACATATTTGCTGGTGGCTTTGATCTCCTGTTTCTGGGAGGCTTGCACATATGAGAGGAGATGGTGATATGTGTGCCTATCCGGCCGGCGGTGTATATCCAGGGTGGAGATTCCATATTGTCTTAGCTGGTTGAGCAGCGGTTCGGGGAAATCGGGGCTGATGCAGGCCACCAATCCGACAGAGTCCGTCCACAGCCTCGCACCTGCTGCGGCATAGGCTGGTCCGCCCCCCAGGATGCCCTCGTGAATCTTCCCGTCGGCAGTGACGAGATAATCGACCGAGAGATCCCCGAGGATGCAGTATTCGTAGTCCATCCTGGGAGGGATTATACTTGCCTGGTTGCAGGGCGGTTCAAGGCTGCACAGGGCGAGAGGAAAGGTACTAGAACCATTCTCCCATTTGCATCAATTCTTTAACAAAGTGTATAATGACTTTGCTGAGGCAGCCGTTGACGAAACGTGCTGCCGCTCGTTATCCTAAGGTCCCCGGATGGAATCATCGAACATTCTGCTCATTGAAAGTGATCGAGCCAGCGCTCCTTCCTTCGCGCCTGCCCTCGAGAAAAAAGGGTATCAGGTCACGATCCGACATAAGGTAAAGGAAGCTCTCAGGAAGGTCGACGATGAAGCCGTCGACCTTGTTGTCCTTGACGCAGCCTCCATGAGAACACCTGGGACCCGACTGGCCCGGAGGCTGCGCGATCGCCTGGATGGCACACCGATTATTCTGCTTTCCCCGGAAGGGACGCAGCCACAACCCGGCTCAGGCGCAAGCCTCATCTTGATCCACCCGTTCACGGCGCGGAAGCTGTTAAATCGGGTGGCCCGCATGGTCCCCGGGGACGAGAAGGATCTGATGGAGGTCGGACCCATTAAATTGAACATGGCGCAGCGGAAGGTTCGGGCCCACGGTCGCGAAACACGTTTGACACCAAAACAGGCGAAACTGCTTGAGGTTTTCATGCAGAACCCGGGTCGACTGCTAACTCGGAAGACTCTTATTCAAAAGGTGTGGAATACTGATTACACGGGGGACACTCGTACGCTGGACGTGCACATCAGCTGGCTTCGTCAGGCAATTGAAGCGGATCGGAATAAGCCCAAGATCATTCGCACGATCCGGGGGATGGGCTATCGGATGGACCTCCCGGGCAAGGATTGATCAAGTTTCCAATTAGGATAGGAGATGCAGTGGGCGCCTGAAGGCGCTTTTTCATTTAAGTAGGGTCAGCCCCTGGTCGCCCATCTGATCCGATACTTGAACGGCCAGGGTGGCGCCGATGGTTTCTGGCAGAGCAAGTGTGAGGTCGATTTGATCGTCCTGAAACGGCCGCGCGGACCAACGACGGCTTCTGAAAACAATCCCATCATAATCCGGATCCAGCTCCCAGAAAGTGATGTTCTTAGGGAAGGCCTGAGGGGCTTGACTTCCCTCAAGCCCATCGAGATGGATTTCGCTGGCATCCTCCCCCCTGGACACAACTGGCTTCAGTTCACTCCCTGGATCCAGCCGTTGGTCTCGCCAGAGCTCAAAGCCTATAATGTTCTCCTCAAGGAGCAGACGGCGGTAGGATGTCTGGACCGCCAGCGGGGTGTGGTCGCAGCCGATCCAGCGGCGGTTATTTCGCTGGGCGACGGTGAGCGTTGTGCCCGCGCCGCAGAAGAAGTCGGCGACAAGGTCGCCCGGATTGCTCGATGCCAGGATCATCCGCTCGAGCAATGCCTCCGGCTTTTGCGTCGGGTAGCCGGTCCGTTCATTGTGAAGCCGGGCGACCACTGGAAAGTACCACCAATCCTCCGGAACTTTTCCTCTTTTTAAGTTGGGCTTCTTGCCGAAGCCGGCTTTGTCGGAGGACTTAAAAGTCTTCACCGTCGAATCCGCGTAAGGAATTCTCACCTGATCCACGTTGAAGGTGTAATCCTTGCTCTTTGTGTAAGCCAGGATGGTATCGTGCTTTCGATTGAAGGCGCTGCGAATTGGTGAAGGCCCATGGTAAACCCAGACGATCTCGTTCAGTAGACGGTCTGGGCCAAAAATTTCATCCAGCAGGACCCGCGCATAAGCCGAGGCGTGCCAGTCGAGATGAAGATAGAGGGTCCCATGATTGGAGAGGAGACGGTGCATGAGCTGCAAGCGGGCGAAGAGCATGGAGAGATAATCGGCACCGCTTTGCCAATCATCGCTGTATCCGCGGACGGTCTCCCATTCTTCAGGTCGGCGGGAATCCTCGTTGGCGCCGACTCGGGCTGAGTACGCTTTCCCTGTCAGGAAGGGCGGGTCCGCATAGATCAGATCAATCTGGCCCTGCAGTTGGTCCAGGAGAGCCTTCATGACCGCCAGGTTATCGCCTTCAATCAGGCGATTCCATTGAGTTTGGTTGGAGCGACCGGCATCTTCGGGGCTGCCAGTTTGACTGACGAGTTCAAGGGGAGCAGCAGTGACTTCGAGCTCCCGGCGACCCTGCCAGGAGAGATGGGCGAAGGGATCTGAGCTGCTCACCGATTTCTATTTGCCGCCCAATGTGTCCTTGAGGATATCTTCGATTGTCGGCTGGCCGATCACTTGAAGCTCATAGCGAACGCGCTGGGCTGGCTTGTTAATTTCCAGTATCTTCCCCAGGTCGATCGGCGTCCCGATCAACACAAGATCTGCCTCGGCGTTGTTGATGGTTTCCTGCAGTTCCTGTCGCTGTTTATCGCCATAGCCCATGGCGGGCAGAACCTCGCCTGTGGTTGGATACTTCTCGTAGGTATCCACAATGGAGCCGACGGCATAAGGTCGCGGATCCACAATTTCCGCCGCTCCAAAACGTCGGGCGGCAACCCAGCCTGCGCCGTAGGCCATCTCGCCATGGGTGAGGGTGGGGCCGTCTTCCACCACGAGCACGCGCTTGCCTCGAATGGCGTTGGGATCATCGACGAAAATCGGCGAGGCGGCTTCAATGATTGTCGCCTCAGGGTTGCGGTTGGCCACGTTGTCGCGGACGGTCAGAATGTCCTCGGGCGCAGCCGTGTCCACCTTGTTGATGATGATAACGTCGGCTGCCAGCAGGTTTGCCTCCCCGGGATGATAGGTCAGCTCATGGCCGGGCCGATGTGGGTCTGCAATCACAAAGTGGAGGTCGCTGACGTAAAAGGAAGGTTCGTTATTGCCGCCATCCCACAGAATGATGTCGGCTTCCTTTTCGGCTTCTTCAAGGATACGACCGTAATCAACGCCAGCGAATACGATGGAGCCCAAGGCGAGGTGAGGTTCATATTCCTCGCGCTCTTCGATGGTGCAGTTGTGTTTATCCAGGTCCTCATAACTGGCGAAGCGTTGAACAGCCTGCGCTACCAGATCCCCATAGGGCATGGGATGGCGGATCACCGCGACGGAGTATCCCATCTCGTTGAGACGCTGGGCGATGTAGCGGCTGGTCTGGCTTTTGCCGCCGCCGGTGCGAACCGCGCCGACTGACACGACCGGCTTATTGCTTTTGAGCTGGGTCGTGCCCAAGCCCATCAGGCGGAAATCGGCGCCGGCAGCGAGAACCTCGGAGGCTTTGTGCATCACGTAGTTATGCGGCACGTCGCTGTAGGCGAAGATCACCTGGTCGACGTTCTCTGATTCGATAAGGTCTACCAGTTCGGATTCGGGGTGGATCGGTATGCCATCGGGGTACATATCGCCGGCCAGCGCGGCCGGATAGGCCCGATCGTCAATGTTGGGGATCTGAGTGGCTGTGAAGGCGACGACTTGGTAGTTGGGAGTGTCTCTGAAGTACACATTGAAGTTATGGAAGTCGCGGCCAGCGGCTCCCATAATAATCACTCGTTGTTTTTCCATGCTGAGGGATCGTGCTCCTTTCAGTGATAACTTCCAGCAATTTGAGCCGTCGGTGGATGCCTTTACATGACATCCGGTGATGGCACTGTCAGCAAGCGCAGACTGTTTTCAAGCGTCTGCCTGGCCGCTTCGGTCAGTCGAAGGCGCACATCCCGGATCGGTGGCTCCGCGCTTAACACTGGGCATTGCTGGTAGAAGTTTGTGAAGTCTTTTGCTAGCTCGTAGGCATAGTTCGCAATGACCAAAGGCTTGTATTCCTTCGCCCCCCGCTGAACTTCGTCGGGAAAGCGCGAGATGCGGTCAAGCAGTGCGATTTCGGGCTCCTCAAGCTCGTAATCCGGCGAGAGCGGCCCAGGCATCGTTTCCTGGCGTTTGAGAATGCTGGTGGCGCGCACGTGTGCGTACTGGATATATGGCGCTGCCTGCCCCTCGAAATCCAGCGCTCGATCCCAATCGAAAACGGTGTCACGCACATTATCCACAGCCAGCATGGCGTAAGCCAGTGAGCCCATGGCGACCTGGTTTGAGACTTCAAGCCGTTCCGCTTCGGCCAGGTCCGGGTTCTTTTCCAGGATGATCTGATTGACTCGTTTTCGAGATTCCTCAACTACATCCATGAACAAGACCACGTTGCCGGCCCGCGACGACATGGCCCCCTCGGGGAGTGAGACAAAACCATACGCCAGGTGGTAGCACTTCTCGGCTTGAGGAAATCCCCATAGTTCGAGGATCTTAAAGGCCTGCTGCAGATGCAGGCTCTGTCGCACATCGACGACATAAATAGATCGCTCCACCTGATATTCTTCAAATTTCTGCTTGGCCAGAGCGAGGTCCTTTGCCAGGTAAAGTGTTGTACCATCGCTGCGCAGCAGGACCGCGGTGCGGTATTTTTCCTTCTCAAGCCCCAGCTGCTCATCGATTTTGACGATCACAGGTCCGCCTTCGCTGCGTTCGTCTTCGGCGATACCCAGCTCGATGAGTTCCTCGACGATCTCCTTGGCTGGCTCATCGACTTCGCTTTCATAGAAGAAAACATCAATGTCGACGTTCAGTAGTTCTAGAATGGCATTGAGCTCTTCGAGGCTCCAGGCTCTCGTTCGTTCCCAAAGCTTGACTATTTCAGGGTCACCCTGATCCCAGGCTTTATACAATTGACGGACTTCTTCGTTGTACTCTTCCCGCTGAGCCGCTTCCTGTTCTGTCTCCTCCGGATCGGCGGCAAGTATCTGGTTCGCTTCGGTGTACAGTTTGGCAAGCCACTGGCCCCGTGCGTGAATACCCTCGGGCTCTTGACCCTTGTAGAATTTATCGTAAATCCACAGGCACTTAATGACTCCCAGGCCCACATCCCCGGGATAGGAGGCCCGGATGGTCTCAAAGCCGGCAAACTCTGTAATACGGGCCAACGCTTCGCCGAGAATGGCATTGCGGGCGTGCCCGATATGAAAGGAATGATGCGTGTTTGGTTGAGCGTACTCGACCATCACCCGCTCGGGTTTCGGGGATCCTTTGCCAAAGCTTTGCCCTTGCTGAAGCGCCGTGTCGATGACGGTACGTGCATAGGTAGGCGGGTCGAGGTAGAGGTTGATATATCCGTTTTCAGCCTCAGCATGGGAGAAATCGGGGAACGGTGTGGCGGCTGCAACGATTTCTTGGGCGAGCTCATTTGCTCGCTGGGGAATATTGATTGATTTGCCTGAGCGCGCCTCGGCTGCGGCGATCTTAAAGCAGGCTGCCGTGCCGAAACCCCACTCGCCCCTGAAAGGCGTCGGGTTCCACTCGATACGATCAGGTTGCGGCAAGCCCATGTCGGCGGCTTGCTGGAGTATTAGATTGGCGGCGTGTTCTAATTGATTATCAAACATGATGGCTCTTCAAGCGGTCGAGATTATAGCATGCCAGGGTGTTCCAGACGTGAAAAACGACGCACCGGAAGTGCGTCGTCATTTCACCACTCGTAGTGTTCCAGCGCCTTTAGGATTGTTCCTGGATGCGAGCCAGTTGTTTCATCAGACGGCTTTTTCGTCGGGCAGCGTTATTCTCATGAATAACACCCTTTGAGACTGCCTTGTCCAGCTGGCTGGAAGCATCCTTGACAGCCTTCTCGGCCGCCTCGACTTCGCCTGCTTCGATGGCCTGACGAGCCCGCTTGGTGAAGGTTCGAGTCCGGGTTCGAACAGTCTGATTGCGCTGATGTCGTTTTTCGTTCTGTCTGATCCGTTTCTTGGCTGAAAGCGTGTTTGCCAAGGTTACCTCCTCAAATTCCTCAATCGTGGTGCAAGAGACTCAATTTTAGTGGACAGCAATGGATCTGTCTAGGCATAATTTCCATCGCTGACGTTTTGGGCGCAGGAAGTATTGAGGGGAAAGAGCTGGAGAATCCGCGGCGGCCGACTGCTAACTGCGGCTCAGAATGAGAGTCACCAAGCCTGGCTGGTGGGGTTTATGCCTCAGTTCTCATCGATTGTACTCCCCGTTTGTGTCCACAGACACCGGCAGCTCAATAATGAAACGGCTGCCTTCGCCATTGTTTGGCTCCACCCAAATACTCCCCCCATGCCCCTCAATGGCCAGTTTGGCAAAGGCCAATCCCAGCCCTGTCCCTCGGCGCCGGCCAGCTG
>JBKHKF010000150.1:0-6661 GCA_046537745.1 Anaerolineales bacterium
GTGCAGTAGAGGCAAATCCCTTAAATCGAGCGCTCGAATTCTTCTGTCATCGGCCATCGCCGCTGTCTAAAACCCTCCATTCGACAAGCTTCTTCCTCGACAGAGGGATTCTACCACGGGCGCTCAACCCCGACGAAAGCGGCGGAGGCAATGGCGAAGAAGCAAACGCCCTGCGGTGGGCCTGGTGTCGCAGCGAACTCCAAAGACATGCCAGTTGAGGCACTAGGTATACAATGATACAATATGTTACATGCTGGCAGACATACTCCGATCTTTGGATCGGGCCGCCGAGCGGGCGATATACCTCCAGGTCGCTGACGCGATCGGCGGCGCCATCCGCCGGGGGGAACTGCCTGCGGGTCAGCGGCTGGCGCCGGTGCGCCAGGTCGCGAATCAGCTTGATGTGAACTTCAACACCATCGCCCGCGCCTATCGACGGTTGGCCGAGGAGGGACTGGTGCGAAGTCGACAAGGCCAGGGCACCACCGTGCTCGGACTAGAGCGCGATACCGACCAAGCAGCAGCGCTGGAGGCCATCACAGCCGCGTTTTTGCAGCGCGCTTACCGGCAGGGTTTCGGCCCGCAGGAGGTCCGGCTCGAACTGGCCGCGGCCATTCGCCGCTGGCTTCAACAGGGGTCGCCGCCACCAGCACCGCTGTAGCCAGGTGGATGAAGACCTTGATACGGCGCACGCCGGCTAAGCCCAAAAACTAAAATGAGGTAACCGCGCCCACCCCTGCGTCGAACGCAAAAACAGAAAGCCAAGCGCCTCATCAGGAATGCCATCAGCGAACTCGTCGAGCATGCCCCCTCCGCTTTCGGCAATCGATCAGCGACCGGCCTGCGGCAACCGCCTGCGGGCCTGGGAAATGCGCAAGCCGCCCCAAAGGCAACTCGCCGCGAACCTTTTGCTGTCCAAGGGAATGACGCCAGCAAATGACATAGAATAACACCCGGTCGCGAGCCTGCCGGCGGCCGCCCAATCAGGCGCTGGGAAACGACAGTCAACTGGCGGCATCGGGGCGGCGACGGCTTGTCGCAATGAAGCCGCCCCACGTGACCATCTCATAGCGGAGGCGCCGGCCGGGCCCAAGAGGAAAAAAAAGCGAGACTGCGATCTATGAGTTGGTATTTCACCCCGTTGTTTCACGTGAAACAGCGCATTTTCACCAACTATTAGGCCAAGGCAGCAGATTTGGCCGCGGCTTCCACCGCTGGTGCCCGGAATATGTTTCACGTGAAACGAGCCGTTTTTATCAGCCGCGGGCATCGAGTAAAATGCTAGTCGCAGGGAAGGGTGCGTGTATGGCTGAGAGCGAAGACAGGCCGCCGGTCTGCGATTACGAAGGGTCGGATTACCAACAGGCCTTTTGGGATTCGGGCGGTCGTGAGTATGAGGATCGGGTCGAGGCGGTCGCCATCGACCGGATGCTGCCGCCGGGACGTGGTCGGTTGTTGGAGGTTGGAGCGGGTGCCGGGCGCAACAGCCCCCGTTACCGGGGCTATGAGCAGGTGGTGTTGCTGGATTACTCCAGGACTCAATTGGCCCAGGCCCGGGAGAGATTGGGCTCGGGCGGCCGCTATCTCTATGTGGCAGGGGATGCCTACAGTCTGCCTTTCGCGCCAGCAGTGTTTGGTGCGGCCACTATGATCCGCACGCTGCACCACATGGCCGCGCCGGAGCAGGCGCTGGCGCAGGCCCGGGGGGTGTTGGAGGGCGGGGCGCCATTTTTGTTGGAGTTCGCCAACAAGCGCAATCTAAAAGCTATCCTCCGCTGGCTGCTGAGGCACCAGGCCTGGAGTCCGTTCTCACCCGAGCCGGTGGAGTTCGTGGAGTTAAATTACGATTTTCATCCTCGCAGTGTTGAGCGCTGGCTCCAGGTTGCGGGATTCCGCGTGGCTGACCGGAGGACCGTCTCGCATTTCCGCTGGAGACCGCTCAAACGAGCGGTGCCGCTGGATTGGTTGGTAGCCCTGGATGCGGCTGCCCAGCCAACGGGTCGCTGGTGGCAGTTGACGCCCAGTGTTTTCCTGTTGGCGACCGCCGTTGGGCGTCCGCAGGCGCCAGCGGCCGGCGAGTTTTGGCGCTGCCCCCGCTGCGGAAGCCTTCAATTGGAAGAAGAGGTCGACGCTTTGCGCTGCCAGGGCTGTGGTCGCCTGTGGGTTCAGCGTCAGGGGATCTACGATTTTAAGGCGCCGGCAGAGCAGGGTTCGTCCCGTGGGCGGCGCTGAGCTATAATAGCGCCACTTCCAGCGTGACCGCACGAGTTCAGTTCTTCGAAAGGAATCAGGATATGAGCGCCGATCGCAAGCGGTATGAGGTCCAGGTCGCGGGGTTAACTCGGAGGCTGCCCATCTTTGAGGTCGCACCGGGAGTGCGCATCGCCGTGCTCAATATCCTGGGCGATAATGAGTTGGTGCGGGCTGGCGCCAGAGCGCTCCTGGATCAACTCTCGGCGGTGAACTACAAACTCTTTGTCACACCGGAGGCGAAGAGTATCCCGCTGGCCTACGAGCTCTCAAGGCAAAGCGGAAAGAGATATGTGGTGCTGCGCAAGCAGTATCGGAAATACATGGGCGAGACAATCTCCGCCGAAACGGTATCCATCACCACGGGAGAGCCTCAGACGCTGCACCTGGACGAGAAGGACAGGGCACTGGTGAAGGGTGAACGAGTGGTTCTGGTGGACGATGTGGTGAGCACAGGTTCGACCTTGAAAGGGATGCGCCAGGTTATGGAGAAGGCGCAAGCTAACATTTCGGCCGAGGCGGCCATTTTCACCGAGGGCGATCCCTCGCAATGGGAGGACATCCTCGCGCTGGGTCATCTGCCTGTCTTCACCGACGACTAGGGGTAGTCATTGAACATTCTTGGCAGACAGGGTGCGGCCAGAGACCGCACCCTTTTGCGTTCCGTGAGACACGCGAGGTGGTGTGAGCGTGACCGAAAGCCGCACAGTAACACATGTTGAATTGCGGCACAATAATGGCGATCGGGGCCGACCGAAATTCGTCGCCTTTCAGAATCGAGTTTACGACGTCAGCGATTGCCCCAAATGGCGCGGCGATTTACATGAAGGGCTGCATTTCCCTGGCCAGGATTTGACCGATGAGATCCCAGAAGCTCCGCACGCGGAGGAGGTGTTCGATCGTCCCTGCGTGCGCTATGTAGGTCCCCTTGTAGACTGATCCGCCCTCAGCCGCAAACGGGCGGCCCGGCCTCGCCGCGGCTCGCAGAGAAGCGACCGTTCACGCGGCCGTCAGCGGTCCAGAATTTCCCCCGAGTTGGCCCCAGGGAATCGGTTGCTTCGGCATACAAATAGCCCCGCTCGACGAGCTCGCATTCCTGGGGGGATTGGCATAGATGGATGGAGCCGTCCCGGGCGTTTCCGCTCAGTTCGAAGACGCGTTGGTTTTTGCTGCGGGCCTCCGCTGACCAGACCTGGATGATGACTAGCGGCGGTCCCTGTCCAGCTTCTTTCGAAAGATGAAGCTCTGCGCCGGTGGCGTCCACCGGGGAGCACACGCGGTCGAGCGTGCCCTGATAGCTGGAAGAGGAGGTGGTTGGGGGTGACGTCGATCCTCCACATGCGGTCAGGATTACGAGTAAAAGGGGCGGAAGGACATGGCGGCACATAAAGTGTCTCCTATTCATTACCAGAAGAGGCTGGCCCTACAGTTCGGGCCAACCTCTTATAGGGTTGAGTTCTTGGCTACGGCCAGAAGTAGCGGGCGGTGTAGGTGAGCGACTGCTCGCCGTTGGCCGGAATCTGAATCCGGAATTCGGCGGTGTGTGAATCCAGCTTGGTGTGGTCAGCACTGGCGTTTAAGATGCGCCACTCGGACCACCGGAACAAATGTTCTATTACCCGCACTTCCACCGCTTCATCTTTGTGGTTGCGCAGCGTGATCTCGAAGGTCTCCTCCAGGCTGTCCTCGCCGGGCCTGACAAAATCCGTGCGGATGCGCTCACCGACGATGTCAAATGCGTCGCCGACATAGAGCCGCAGCTGTTCTCCTTTGGGTGTGTGGTCAATCCGATCCTCGCCGATCAGCAGGCCGGCACCATCCACGTCCTCCTGGTACAGTCGAACTCGGCCCCTGGGTAGATCCGCATCGACGTCTTCACTGTCGAATTGCACCATCACGTTGACCTTTGGATGAGTCGCAACCCCGTAGCCGGGATCGGTCTGAGGGTAGCCATAGAAATTGCAGGAATAGTTGCCGCCGCGGCAGCCCAGGCCATCGTACACAAAGAATTTCTCCGCCGGCACGCCGCTGGCGCTGACAAACTCAATCTGTTTGGATTCATTGTTAAGTACGGTGACCGGCCGGGGTATTTCATACAGGTGATACTCAAAGAACTCTCGCTGTTCGACAGCAGCGCGCGTTGGCATGGCCTCTTCCATCATCTCGGCATCGGCGGCAAATTGTTGCTGCTGAATCCGCTGCAGGTCACCGGCTACCAACTTGAGCTGAGCGTCATGGTAGCTGGCTCCGCTGCTGTTGTTCAACGTCACCCACCCATCCAAATCAACGGCTGAATCATCGTCAGTGAGCAGAACGACGTAATCGGCCTGCCAGTCTATGCCGCCGGTGAGATAGGTAACCTCAAAATCCTGCTGGCCGGATCGATTGGCCATAAGTCGCCACTGAAGGGTCGGTTTGCTGATAAGACCTTCGGGCAGCTGGGGAAAGGAGTACTGCTGCACCTCAGCCAGCTTGATGACCACGACCTCGCCGCCATTTGTCTGCAGGATGAGATCGCCGTTGCCGCTCAGGAGCTCCCCGCGGTACTGGGATCCATCCTTTGTAAGGACGGAAATAGATTCGCCCAGGTATTTCTGCAGCAGGTTCGAGGAGCCGACCAGGTCATACTGATAATTTTGCTCCAGCACCTGGGTGCCGCCAGGGTTGGAGAGCGGGCGGAAGAGTACGCTGGTTGGATCAATGGAGGCAGCGACATCATCAAAGGCGATTTCATTCATGCCGCTGGCCAGTTCGAACTGGCGTTGATCCCGCACCAGCGCGCTTCCCTGGTTGTAGACAGTTAACGCTACCGGACCGTCGGCCGCTTCAGCCTGACGGGTCGCGGTGGGTCCAGGGGTTGCGCTGGGCGGGCCTGCCCACGAACAAGCGACAGCAACAACAGTCAATAACAGCGGGAGCACGATCCAGCGGTTGAAGCTTCGGGGGATCATCGCAATTGTCCTTTCGGTGCGGGTCGGGTTCAATATACAGACGAACGAATCGCCGAGCAGGTTCCCGCGTCTGGAAAATCCCTTTGTTATAATCTCGCTAACCCCACTTCCACGGAGACCGAATGACGAATCGACCCCAAAGCCGTCGCCAGAAAGAGCGAATGTACGATGAAGTTGGCCGCTTGCCGCCGGGTCAATCATTGACGGAGAAGTTCCCTGTTCTGCATTATGGCCGTGTCCCGGACTTTGATCCCGAGACTTGGGATTTTAGAGTCTGGGGTGAGGTCGAGGAAAAAATTCGGTGGTCATGGCAGGAATTCAGGGAATTACCCCGGACCACGGTGACGATGGACATCCATTGCGTAACACGGTGGAGCAAATTTGATACCGAGTGGGAGGGGGTCTCGCTTAAAAAGCTGGTGAATGAAGGATTGATCAAGCCGAAGCCCAGCGCAACCCACCTGATGCAGCACTGTGAGAACGACTACACGGTTAATCTGCCGCTGGAGATCGCGCTGGCTGAGAATTTTCTGCTCGCCACGCATTTCAACGGTGAACCGCTGACCCCGGATCACGGCTACCCGCTGCGCGGCGTGGTTGGCCAAATTCCGGATCGGGAGGGTCTCAAGACTCCCTATCTATGGAAGGGCGGCAAGTGGTTGCGGGGACTCGAGTTCATGCCGGCGGACAAAAGAGGCTTCTGGGAGCAAGCTGGTTATCACAACGAAGGTGACATTTGGAAAGAGCAGCGGATGGCAGGATGAACAGAACCCGAGAAACGCCATGATCTTTGGCCGAGACGTCAAGAAGGCCCGGCAGCGGATGGTCGACCAGCAACTGCGGGGACGCAATATCACCGATGAACGCGTGCTGGAGGCTATGGAAAAAGTCCCCCGGCATGAGTTCGTCCCCAACCACTTGAAGAACTCCGCTTACACCGACGGCCCGCTCCCCATCGGGGACGGCCAGACTATCTCGCAGCCGTATATTGTGGCCTATATGTCCCAGCTGCTGGATCTGAATCCAGGCGATCGCGTGTTGGAGATTGGCACTGGATCCGGCTATCAAGCAGCAGTTCTATCCCATTTGGCTGGGGAAGTTTACAGCGTGGAGCGAATTGAGGAACTGGCGGGGAAGGCACGCAGGACTCTGGATTCGCTCGGCATAGATAACGTCACAGTGGTGGTCAAGGACGGCACCGAAGGGCTGGAGGAGCATGCCCCCTACGATGGCATCATCGTGACGGCAGCGGCGCCAGAGGCACCAGAACCGCTGAAGGAACAGTTGGCCGAGGGGGGGAAGCTGGTGATACCAGTCGGCAGCCGCGGCGGCCAGGTGCTCGAGCGGTGGATCCGACGCGGGGATGATTATGAGGTGGACCAGCTTTCGCCGGTAGCTTTCGTGCCGTTGTTGGGCGAACACGGATGGGAGGAAGGCAGCTCGAGGCGATAGTACCAGGT
>JBKHKF010000151.1:0-6640 GCA_046537745.1 Anaerolineales bacterium
GTTTGTCACCCATCGCCAGGAAACACAGCCAGCTGGCGCCAGCTGGGGATCGATGTTCAAAAATCCCCCAGGCGATTATGCCGGGCGGCTAATTGAGGCGGCGGGGTTGAAAGGATATCAGATCGTTCAAGCTCAGGTCAGCGAGCACCATGCCAATTTCTTTGTAAACCAGGGCGGTGCCAGCGCTGGCGATGTCTGGCGCCTGCTCATGGAGGTCCAGCGTCGGGTTCGGGAGGCGTTCGACGTTGAGCTGGAGTTGGAGATTGAGCGGATCGGGGATTGGCGCGCCGTGAACGCTGTGGAGTCGAATTCCGAGGCCGGACGATGACCAGACAAACGGTTGGCTTGATTTTTGGTGGTCGGTCCGGTGAGCATGAGGTCTCCCTTATGTCGGCCCGGTCGGTGCTATCAGCCTTGGATCCCGAGAAGTATGACGTTGTGGAAATTGGGATCGATCAGGCAGGGCACTGGTTCAGTGGTGCAAATGCCCTGTCGGCGTTTGAAGAGGGCAAAACCGATCGGCTGGAGCAAGTGGCACTGCTGGCAGAGCCAGGCGAGGGGACGCTGTTTGCCTGGGGGCTGGGCGAAACGCTGCGCCGCCTGGCCGATCTGGATGTGGCTTTCCCAGTGCTTCATGGGACCTTCGGCGAGGATGGAACCTTGCAGGGTCTGCTGGAGTTGGCGGCGGTTCCTTACGTTGGAGCAGGTGTCCTGGGCTCTTCGGTGGCGATGGATAAAGCTCTGTTCAAGCGGTTGATGGAGTCGCACAACCTGCCAACGTTGCCCTTTGCGCTGCTGGAAGCTGACCGGATCAGGGAGGATATGGATTGGGCGCTCTCGGTGGCGGTGCAGGTGGCCGATTACCCGCTTTTCACCAAGCCCAGCAACCTCGGCTCCTCTGTTGGAGTCAGCCGCTGCACCAATGGTGCGGATCTGGCAGAAGGGTTGATGGAGGCGGCGCAATATGATCGCCGAGTGCTGGTGGAGCAGGGCATTGACGCCCGGGAGATTGAGGTCAGTGTCCTGGGCAACGAGTCGCCCGAGGTCTCGATCGCCGGGGAAATTCGGCCGGCTGATGACTTTTATTCGTACGAGGCCAAGTACATCGACGAGGATTCGGAGCTGCTGATCCCAGCACCCATTTCCGACGAGTTGATGGCACAAGTTCAGGATATTGCCGTCAAGGCATACCAGGCGATCGACTGCGCGGGAATGGCCAGGGTAGATTTTCTACTTGACAGAGACCGCGAGAATTTGTATTTGAATGAAATCAACACCATTCCAGGCTTCACCAAGATCAGCATGTATCCGAAGCTTTGGGAGGCAAGCGGCCTGTCCTATCCATCTTTGTGCGATCGGTTGATTGAATTGGCGATCCATCGTCAGGAGCAGAAGGATTCATTGGTTCGAAGCTATGGAGAGCTTTCGTGAGCGTTGGTAATCAGCTGTTTGGCGATGCGCAGACTCGGGCCGAGAAGGTCCGGGCTCGCCGCGCCCGGCAGCGACGTGAGCAGCAGCGGATCAGCGATAAATTGAAGCCGGCGCCTGCCGGTAAACGGCGAAAACGAAGACCGCGCCGGCGCTACGACCTAACGCTGCCGGTGGAGTTGGGAGCCGAGATCCGATTACCGGCGCTCCCGGCCATAAAGCCCGGGCCGCGCTTGATCTCTTTGCTCATGACGATTCTGATGGGGCTCTTGATACGGCTGCTGCTTCAGTCGCCTGCATTCTACGTGGCGGAGGCAGCTGTTGAGGGGAATGATCTTCTCGCGGAGAATCAGGTGCGTTCGATTGCGCAGGCGGATGAAATGCCGATCTTCCTGGTAAATCCCGCGAAAGCAGAGGCGCGATTTCAAGAAGTGGCGGAGGTTTCTCAGGCGGAGGTACGGGTTGGTTGGCCTAATGACGTGTCGGTTGAAATCAAGGAGCGAGTTCCCCTGGTCGCCTGGAAGGACGGTTACCGCGACTGGTGGATTTCGGAGGAAGGCGTCGCCTTTCTCAAACACGGCGAGCGCGAGGGCCTGGTCCACGTTGAAAGCGAGACACCCGTCCTGGCTGTCCAGCCCGATCCGCTGGCCCAGGTTATCGACCCCCAGGTTCTCGTCGCCGCCGGTGTTATGCAAGCACAACTGCCCGAGGTGGAGAAGTTCCTCTACGATCCGGTACACGGGCTTGGCTTCCAGGACCCAGGCGGCTGGATGGCCTATTTCGGAACTGAGGGTGACATGGTCATGAAGGTCAGGTTATATCAGGCCATCATTGAACATTTAGAAGAGTCCGGGTTGGCGCCGGAATTGGTGAGCGTGGAGGATCCCTCCTCGCCTTTCTATCGGCAGTGAAGGACTTAATGTGACGAATGTGATCCGACCCGACGACACAATTTTCGTAGCCATTGACATTGGCACCTCCAAGATATGCACGCTGGTGGGCCATGTTGATCCCGAAGGTCGCCTGCGGGTGCTCGGTCTTGGACAGACCAAGTCCGTCGGCATGCGCAAAGGGGGCGTCGTCAGCCTGGAATCGCTGGCCCGTTCCGTTGCCACCGTCAAGGATAAGGCGGAGCGGACCTCCGGCTATGAGATCGATTCGGCACTTGTGAGTCTGTCGGGGTCGCACATCAGCTCCATGAACAGCTCCGGAATGGCCGGCGTGGCCGGCCGCACTATCACTCCAGAAGACGTGACCCGGGCGTTGGAAGCGGCTCGCTCGATCGCGATCCCATATAACAGGGAAGTGGTCCACGTGATCCCGCGGGGCTACGTGGTCGATGGGCAGGATGGGATTAAGTCAGCCATCGGCATGCACGGTTATCGACTGGAGGTAGAGGCCCATATCGTCACGGGCGGCAGCACCTCACTGCGAAATCTCGAGAAATGCATCGAGGCGGCCGGTGTGATGGTGGATGGCTGGGTCGTGGGCTCTCTGGCTGCAGGTGAGATCGTACTGACCGAGACCGAGCGCGAAATGGGCGCTGTTGTTTGTGATGTCGGCGGCGGAACCTGCGATCTGGCAGTCTACATCGAAGGGGCCGTATGGCATACGGCTACGATCCCGGTGGGCGGCGATCATTTGACCAATGACATCGCCCAGGGGCTCCATCTTCCCTCCGAGACTGCCGAGTCGGTCAAAATCCGCCACGGGCTGGCAAAACGCTCCATGACCGATGAGGCGCAGGCCTTTGCGGTGCGGCCCTTCGGTCAGGATGGAACCGTCAACATCCGTCGGGCTGAGTTGGCCGCCATTATTGAACCAAGAGTTGAGGAACTCTTCAGCCTGGTTCGGCAGGAGATCAAGCGATCTGGCTACGACGGGCTGCTGCCTGCCGGCCTGGTTCTGACCGGTGGCACGAGCAAGCTTCCGGGGATTCGCGAGCTTGCCTCGGATGTGCTCCAGCTTCCCGTCAGGACGGCAGGACCGGAGGAGCTTCGCGGTTTGGTCGACAAATTGCAATCACCGGCCTACAGCGCCAGCGTAGGTCTGCTTGAATGGGCTCGTCTGCAGCATGAGGAGGGAAGGCTGGATGGACGGTATAACGGAAGCTTCAGCTTCGCTGATTTTGACTTATCGCACGCCATAGAAATTTTTCGCAGGTTATTACCCGGATAAAAAGAGGAGAAACCCCACCCGCGCTTGTGGGGTGTGAGAGGAGATCATCATGAGGAGGAACGAAATGCAAGCTTCACCGAACACGGAGTCATTTGCTCGAATCAAAGTTGTCGGTGTCGGCGGTGGTGGAAGCAATGCCGTCAATCGCATGATCGAGGAAGGATTGGCCGGAATCGAATTCGTCGCAGTCAACACCGACGCTCAGGCGCTTTTGCTATCCGATGCGCCAACACGAGTCCGCATCGGCGATAAGCTGACGCGCGGCTTAGGCGCCGGTGGCAACCCTGAGATGGGACGCAAGGCAGCCGAAGAATCGGCTGAGGAGATCTATGAGGTGCTCAAAGGCGCCGACATGGTCTTCATCGCTGCCGGCATCGGCGGCGGAACCGGCACAGGCGCCGCGCCCATCATCGCCCAGATCTCCCGTGAGATCGGCGCGCTGACCATCGGTGTGGTCACCCGGCCCTTCACCTTCGAGGGAGCCAAACGGATGACCTCCGCTGAATCAGGCATCAAGGATCTGAAGGAACATGTGGACACGCTCATTGTGATCCCCAATGACCGGCTGCTCCAAATTGCGGACAAGAAGGCCAGCCTGCAGGATTCCTTCAAGCTGGCGGACGATGTGCTGCGGCAGGGTATTCAGGGCATCAGCGAGCTGATCACGGTGCCGGGCTTGATCAACCTGGACTTCGCCGACGTGCGCACGATCATGTCGGAAGGTGGCGCTGCTTTGATGGCAGTGGGCCGCTCCAGCGGCGAAGAACGCGCACAGGAGGCAGCCGAGAAGGCCATCTCAAGCGAATTGCTCGATATCACCATCGATGGCGCCCGGGGCATCCTTTTCAACGTCACCGGCGGTAACGATCTCAGTCTGCATGAAGTCAACCAGGCGGCGGCCATCATCAAGGAAACCGCGCATCCGGATGTCAACCTGATCTTCGGCGCGGTGGTTGATCCTTCCATGGGCGAGGAGCTCAGGGTCACGGTCATCGCCACCGGTTTCGAGCGATCGGCCAATGTGCGCCGGCTTTCAAACCGGCGCGGCCAGCCAAAGGTTGAGGGCAAGAAGGTGGAAGGTGCGAAACAGGTCTCAAACGACGTCTTCCAGCCGCAAAGCTTCGACGTCAACGACTTGGATATTCCAGCCTTTCTGCGACGTCGCTAGCCACAAGCAGCGAATTATGTTGTTGAAATTAGCAGCAAAAAGTACCTAGCGCACAATTCACGCACGGAGGGTGGTGTCTCGGCGCGGCACACCTTCCGGAAGCTCAGAGCTGCGATGCCGGCATCGAACCTCCTCCTCACGGTGCCGGCTCGCAGCGCGCAAGGGGGGACCCCGTGCAATCAAAGGAAGATGCCGGATCCCGCCAGCAGATGTAATGAGGATGTAAAGGCGTGTTTCCCCTGAATTCTCTATACTTGGTGCGGGCATAAGCTCCATTGGGATCTTAAAGGAGCAGCAAACGCATGAATCCCGCTATCTTGGTCTTGGTGTTCGAAGCCATGGCCTTCTACCTGCTTGTGCTGGGCGCGCACTCACTTCGCGATCGGTTTGGCCTGGCGCACTTCTACGCGCTCCTGGGTGGTATCACTGCCATCATGTCCTGGGTGACCGACGCCGGTGCGCAGGTTCAGTTCGCCGGCATCACCTTCATGATCGGCTCCACCGTTTTCTACACTTCGCTTCTGTTGGGCGTTTTTGTCATTTACGTTTTCGACGGACCAGCCAAGGCGCGCATCGCGATTTCAACAGTTTTTGTGGTTTCCATCCTTATGCCGCTGGTGGCGGCCCTGCTGCACGCCCAGGCTGATCTGCTCGGCCAGACCTCGCTGGATCAGATCCCGGAGCCAAGTCTGCGCATCAACGCGGCCTCCGTGATTGCGACGTTCTGCGATCTGATATTCCTCGGTATCGCCTGGGAGATTCTGGGCAAACAGCGGGCCAGGATCAGCCTATGGCTCAGGACCTATTTGACATTGTTGGGTGTGCTCATCCTGGATGTGCTGCTGTTCAATCCGGCAGCATTTCTGGGGACACCGGACTTCATGAGCATTATGCAGGGGACGCTGCTCAATCGGCTGGTGGTTTCCGCGTTCGCGATGCCTTTCTTGTATGGATACATCCGCTCTCAATCCGACAAATCAGATGTCACCCTGGTAAATCGTCCGGTGCTGGCCATCCTGAATCGTTTTTTTCAGCTCGAGGAAGCGTTGGATGAGGCGAATGTTGAAATCGAGCGAAGGCGGCAGGCGGAGGTGGAGCTGGAGCTTGCGCTGCAGCAGCTGGAGGCCAGCCGCCGTGAATACAAGCGCTTGAACGAGGAGCTCCATCTCGCCTCGACCGTGGATGCATTGACCTCCATCGCCAACCGCCGCAAATTCGACGAAATCCTGCAGAAAGAGTGGCGACGGGGTTGCCGTGAGGAATTTCCAATATCCATGCTACTGATGGACGTTGATGGTTTCAAGGGGTACAACGATCGCCACGGGCATCTGGAGGGTGACAAGATGCTGCAATTGCTCGCCCGGGAGTTATCAAGCCAATTCCGGCGCCCGGCTGATTTATTAGCGCGTTATGGCGGCGATGAATTCGTGGCCATCTTGCCAAATACCGACGAAGCTGGCGCTGCGACGGTGGCCAGCAACTGCTGCCGGTTATTGGCGAGTTTGGAGTTCATGCAACTGCAGGATGATGACCGCCCCGCGATCACATTAAGCATCGGTGTCGCTACCATGATTCCATTGTTGGATCAGGAGCCGGTCAGACTGATCGAGCGCGCTGATCAAGCACTTTATCAAGCGAAGCGACAGGGGGGTGGACGCGTGGTGACCCTTTCCGGAGGCTTTGACCCAAAGGCAGTAAGTGGGTGAGGGCACAGGAGTCCCAGTGCCTCCTGTTCCAGCTTTTCCTTCGTTTAATTCCGACTAGGACCAGCGTACTAAATATTTTAAGCTAATCGGAGGCCTTCCGACTTGCACGGCCCTCTGGCGGATGCTAGAATTCGGGCCCGTTTCGCCGGAGATATCGGGG
>JBKHKF010000152.1:0-6616 GCA_046537745.1 Anaerolineales bacterium
GCCTTTACCCTCGCGATATCGACGCCGGTCGGGCATTCTGCCTTGCAGCCCTTGCACTCGAGGCATAGGTCATAAATCCTGTACATCTCTTCGCTGGTCAAGGCACCCGATGGTAGCTGGCCAGCCAATGCCGCCCGCAAAGCGTTTGCGCGGCCGCGTGTCACATCGGCCTCCTCACGGGTGGCCTGGAAAGACGGGCACATCAAGCCCTCCTGCTTTCGGCAGACTCCAAGCCCCACACAAGCCTCGACCTCTCCCGCCAACCCCCCTTCTCTTATATGGCTGAAGTGCGTGTTGATATCCCGGGTGCTGTAGTCCCCGCCAAAACGCAGATGCTTGTCCAGAGATGGCTCCACTGCCCGGCTGGAGGGGACGATCTTGCCCGGATTCAGGATTTCTTGCGGATCGAAAGCTCGTTTTACCTCATGGAAAGCCTGCATGGCTGTAGGCCCAAATAGGAGTTGGTTGAATTCGGTGTGTGATAGGCCGTCGCCGTGCTCTCCTGACATGGCTCCACCAAGGTCCAGAACAACTGCTGCCACCTGCTCTGCAATGGAGCGCATCCGGTCGACGCCACGTTGGGTGCGCAAGTTGATCATCGGTCGCAGATGAAGGCAACCGGCGGAAGCATGGGCGTACCATGCCGCCTGGGTGTTGTGCTCCCCCAGAATGTGCTCAACCCTTTCAACGTACTCCGCCAACCGGTCGATTGGAACGGCCACATCTTCGATGAACGTTATCGGCTTCTCGCCGCCGGGGACGGACATCAGCAATCCTAAACCTGCTTTGCGAACGTCCCAGAGGTTATTTTGCGACTCCGTGTCGTCCAGAAGAATCCCTTCGCCTGAAACCGCTGAAGCCCGATCGCGAGCATCCTGAATGGATTCTCCTGCATATTCGACAGCCAGCAGCGCGTCCGGGATCCTTTCGAGGAAGGTCAGCTTTCGCGAATAAGCTGGGATGGTCGCCGCGCGCGCGAGCAGGGTCCGTGGGATTAACTCCACTGCAGCAGGCCTGGATTCGAGCAAGGCTGGCACTCGTTTGACAGCCTCCATGATGCTATCAGTGGAGATCAACACCAATACTTTGGCATTGGGTTTTGGCACCAAACGCACTTCGGCTTGTCGAAACAGCGCCAGCGTCCCCTCGGAGCCGGCCAACACCGGCGCTAAATTCGAGAGGTCATGGTCTGGGTAAGGCTTGTTCGCAGGCCATGCTGGGGGGCGGGACGGCGAGTAGCCGATGAGATAATTCAGGCTGTAACCCGAGGCGCGGCGCCATGTGCGCGGCCAGGAGGACTTCAGGGCCTCGGCATATTCCCTGCGCACACGAGCGGCGGCCCTGTATATTTGGCCCTCAAGGTCCGCTTCCTGCGCTTTGGACGCCAACTTCTTGGCGCTCAGCTGCTCAAACACCGTTTCCGACCCGTCCGCCAGCGTCACCCATAGCCGGCGCAGGTGGTCCGCCGTCATACCATATTGGATGGAATGAGCTCCGGTGGCGTTGTTGCCGATCATTCCGCCGAAAGTCGCCCGGTCTGCCGAGGCTGGATCGGGGCCAAACATCAATCCATGCGGCGCCGCCGCCTTGTTGAGCTGAAGGCAAGTCACTCCTGGCTCAACGACCGCGGTCTGCTTTTCAGAATCCAGATGGATGAGTTTGTTGAGGTTCTTCCCGCAGTCGATAATCACCGCATGCCCGATGGCCTGTCCAGCCAGGCTGGTACCAGCGCCTCTGGGAAGAATGGGCACATTTAGGTCCGCTGCAGTGGCAGCGATGAGGCTCAAATCATCCTGGCTGTTTGGGACGACGATTCCCAGCGGGAGCAGCCGATGATTCGAGGCGTCGGTGCTGTAGAGTTCACGCTGATACGAATCGAAATGCACACGACTCTCATCGGCAAGCGCCTCCTGAAAAGCGAGTTGGAGATCTCTCCGCTCCGTTGCTGCCGGGGTCGCCAAATCTATCTCTACTCCACAGAGTGCTGACGTTTTCTAATCTTCATCGGGAGGCAGTGGAAGCTCGGGGGTGCTTTCTCCGGTCTCGGAGTCCTCTGGTTCTGCGCGGGAGGATTCGAATTCAGCGGCGAATTCCTCTGGCAGGCGCCCGCGCAATTGAACGACTTTTGGACCGTGATGGACCTCCAGAACATCGGCCAGTTCATGGAATTTGCTGATCAAGCTCCCCTTCGTGTAGGGGATTTTCACGGTGAGCTCCACCAGGCTTTCGAAGAGAACCTGTTCGATGGTTCGAAGCAATTGGGGAACGCCCTCCCCTTCCACGGCTGAAACGGGAACTGCTCGCTCGTAGTCATCAACAAATTCGAAGGCAACCTCAGGATCATTAAGCAGGTCGATTTTGTTGAGCGCGGTGACGGACGGGATGTCCGATACCCCGATCTCCCGCAGTGTCTGCCGGACTGCGCTGGCCTGTGCTTCTGCCTGAGCGTGGGTGATGTCGAGCACATGCAGGAGCAAATCAGCTTCGCCGATTTCCTCCAGCGTCGCCCTGAAAGCTGCTACCAGGGTTGTTGGCAGTTTCTGAATGAAGCCAACGGTGTCCGTGAAGAGTACCTGTTGGCCCGAAGGAAGTTCGACCCGGCGAGTGGTCGGGTCAAGCGTGGCGAACAGCTGATCCGCCACCAGCACATCTGCGTTCGACAGGCGGTTAAGCAGTGTGGATTTGCCCGCATTGGTATAGCCAACCAGCGCAACCGTGGGAATCTTGGATCGCCTCCTGCGCTCCCGGTGGCGGCTGCGATGGGACCGTACTTTCTCCAATTCATCCTTCAGTCGGCCTATGCGGCGACCGATATCGCGACGGTCCACCTCAAGCTGGGTCTCACCCGGTCCGCGCAGACCCACGCCGCCGACGCCGCCGGCCCGCCCTCCCCCGCCGCCCGCCTGCCGCGCAAGGTGAGTCCAGGCGCGTGTCAATCGAGGCAACCGGTATTCATACTGGGCAAGCTCGACTTGCAGCGAGCCCTCCCGTGTATTGGCATGCTGGGCGAAGATATCAAGAATGAGCGCGGTCCGGTCGATCACACGGATTTCATTGCCGAAGGATTTCTCCAGCTCACGTTGGTGCCTGGGCGAAAGTTCCTCGTCGAAGAGCACCAGATCGGCCATCTGGTCAGAAGCAAGCAGCTTCACCTCTTCTACCTTGCCGGAGCGGATGAAGGTTTTTGGGTCGGGTCGATCCAGCTTTTGAGTTGCGTGCCCGACAATATCCAGTCCGGCCGTGCGCGCAAGCAGCGCCAGCTCGGTTAGCGAGGCTTCAATGGAGAGCAAACCGGGTTCCTGCACCCATTCAACGCCGACCAGGAAGGCACGCTCGCGGGGCCTTACGGTTGGAAGCGGGGATCTCGTCATGATGTGCCGATTATAACGGCCAGTTCCGTACTTACATCCAGCGGATCCTTAAATATGCCCGTTGGTTGGGACCGCCTGTTTAATACTTCCATTCAGCCACTCGGGCCATAGCCTGCTCCACCTTCTCCGTTGGGGAACTCAGCGAGAGACGAACATAGCCTTCGCCGGCATCGCCAAAAGCGACCCCCGGGGTTATGCTCACATGGATCTCCTCCAGCATGCGGCTGCAGTAATCCATCGAGGAGATTACGCCTTCTGGCAAACTCGCCCAAACATAGAGCGCTGCCCGCGGGGTATCCGCGCTCATCCCGGCCTGGCCAATGGCCTCCAGGATCATGTCGCGCCGCAACTGATAAATCGCGTTGCGTTCCACGAGCCAGCTTTGATCGCCTTCGAGAGCCGTCACACCGGCATCAAATATGCTTCTGAATTGGGAGGTGTCAATTTGACTTTTTAGTGTGTAAAGAGCCCGGATGGCCCTCTCGTTGCCCACCGCCATGCCAACTCGCCAGCCAGCCATGTTGTGGGACTTGGACAGCGAGTTGAATTCCACCGCCACATCCTTGGCGCCATCCACCTGCATCAAACTCGGAGCCAGGTATTCATCAAAGCAGACCTCTGTATAGGGCGCGTCGTGGCAGAGCAAGATGTCATGTGCTCTGGCAAACTCAATGGCTTTTGCGAAGTAGTCCAGATCGGCGACAGCCCCCGTGGGGTTGTTGGGGTAATTAAGCCACATGAGCTTTGCCCGCTCGAGAGCAGATGGCGGAATGGAGTCCAGGTCCGGCAGGAAATCATTTTCCGCGATGAGCGGAAGGTGATAGACCTCCCCGCCAGCAAATCGTGCCGACGTTGTGTACACAGGGTAGCCCGGATCCGGCACCAACACGACCTCGCCGGGGTTCACATGTGACTGGACGATGTTGAAAAGGCCCTCCTTAGAGCCAATCAGCCCCACCACCTCGTTTTCAGCGTCCAACTCAACGTCAAATCGCCGTTGGTAGTGATCGGCCACAGCCTGGCAAAAGGAAGGTGTGCCGCCAAATGGCGCGTAGCCGTGGTTGGACGGGTCTCGGGCCGAATTGACCAGCGCCTCAATGATGTGCGGAGCCGGCGGCATATCAGGAGACCCCATGTCCATCCGTATGACATCATGACCATCGGCTCGCAGTCGCGCGATCCGCTTGCCCAGCTCGGCGAAGAAGTATGGAGGGATGGTTTGCATGCGTGTAGCTGGTTGTGTCATGATGGCTCCTTGAATGGTGTGTTGATTTGACTTAGCGGATGCTCCGCATTGTATCTAGTCTTAGTGAGTCTAGATCCTAATCCCGGCCCATGCCAGCGTTATTGCCGCAGCGACCATCCAGCCAGACTTGAAGTGTTCGCCCAACGGTCTCGAGGCTTTCCGCCGAGACCTTGTCCAGAGTGTCTCTTTCCGTATGCCAATAAGGATAATTGAAATCGATGATGTCCACGGCCGGGATCCCCGCCTGCAGGAACGGGGTGTGATCATCCAGGATGCTGTATCCGGGACGATCCATGAAGGCATCATAGCCAAGTTCCCGTCCGATAGACCAAAGCTCCTCCTGCAGCCAATCTGTTGAGTTTTTCTCCTTGGGCAATTCCAGCGATTGATCGCCGACCATGTCGACAATGACCACTGCGTCCGGCTCCGCCTCCAGATGGGTCACATAATAACTGGAACCCAGGATCCAATCCCAGCCCTCGATGGCTCCACTATCCTCGGCATCAAAGAAAACAAGCTGTATTTGACACCTCAGCTCCTCTGGATCCACCGATCGTGCCAGTTCCAGCAGCACCGCCACACCTGATGCTCCGTCATTAGCTCCCAGCACCGGCTCAGGATCCATCGCATCTTCCCGGTCTGCAATGGGCCGGGTGTCATAATGAGCACCGAGCACGATGAACGGCTCGCTGTCGGCTTGATGGACGGCGATAATATTGGCTAATTGGACCTCGTGGTAGCTAAATTCCTGGCGATGACTGCTCCATCCATAGCCATCCAATTTCTTCTCAATCCACCCTTGGACAGCTCCATGCCCAGCCGAGCCCGGATAGCGGTAGCCGAATTCCAGCTGCTCTGCCACCAACATGAGAGCGCGCTCCCCCTCGAAAGCCTGAGCCCCTGTCGTTCGGTTGGCAACGCCACACGCGGCAATTAGGAAACCCACCGCGCACATTACGAAGACCAGAAATAACTTTCGTATAGCCTTATATTTACTCAAGATAAAAAGCCGCCGGTATGTTAAATGTTGGCCTTAAGTGCCTATACGCATTAAGCATCGCTATGCGCCAGGACTGCCCGGGCGCGTGCTGCGTAGGCCACTGCGCGGTCCCGGCGCTGTCGAGGTCTGGGCCGGCCGAGGTCGGGCAGGATACCAAGGTTTGCCTTCATGGGTTGGAACCGCTCCGGCTCCGCATGGCTAATGTAATGAAGCAGCGAACCCAACATAGTCTCCCTCGGCATAACCCTCAGACTGCTTGCTTCGCAATGGCGCGCCAAATTAATGCCTGCAAGCAGGCCGGTTGCGATGTTGCCTAAATAGCCCTCCACACCTGTAATTTGACCGGCCAAGAAAAGGCCGGGTTTGTTCCGGACTTCGAGGGTGGGATTAAGCACGCGTGGCGCGTTGATAAAAGTGTTGCGGTGCATCTGTCCATAACGGGCAAACATCGCCTGTTCTAAGCCCGGAATCATTCGGAAAACCCGCCGCTGCTCCGGATAGCGCAAGTTGGTCTGAAAACCAACCATATTGTAGAGTTCGCCTGAAAGATCGTCCTGGCGTAACTGCAGAACGGCGAAGGGCTTGTCCTCCCCGCGCGGATCGGAAAGCCCCACTGGCCGCATGGGCCCATAGGCCAAGGCTTTCTTCCCGCGCTCGGCAATCACCTCCACTGGAAGACATCCCTCGAAATACTGATGCATACCGGCTCGAACGCCCCGCTCGATCTCCTGCTCAAATTCCCGCAGCGGGATCCGCTCGGCTTGCAAAAGCGCTGTCACAAAGTCCATGTACTGTCGCTCTGTCAACGGACAATTAATGTAATCGCCCTGCTCCAACTCGCCTCGTCCATAGCGTGAAGCTCGGAAGGCGACGTCCATATTGATGCTCTCGGCCTCAATGATGGGAGCGAGCGCATCGTAGAAATACAAGTGCTCCTCCCCCGTCAGACTCGCCAGCGCCTTCGCCATCGGTGCGGAGGTCAATGGACCGGTGGCGATT
>JBKHKF010000153.1:0-6615 GCA_046537745.1 Anaerolineales bacterium
GGCTTCACGGCCGATCTCACGCCGGGTCACCTCCTCGGTCCGAAGCAAATAGCGTTCCACCTGAAGCTGTGTGGCGATGCCCGCATGGTCAGTTCCCGGCAGCCAGAGCGTGGGCCGCCCTTTCATGCGATGGTAGCGCGCCATCAAATCTTCCAGAGAAACGAACATCGAATGGCCGAGATGAAGTTCGCCGGTAACATTTGGCGGTGGCATCGACATGACAAAGGGCTCAGCCTCGGCGTTTTCATCCGGCTGGAAGAAGCCTTGATCCTCCCACCATTGATACAGGCGTTCTTCAACCCCTGCAAACTCGTAACGCTTCGGCAAACTGTAATTGGCCATCCTAGCCTTCCTTTTCTACGGCCAACCTGCTCAAGGTCGTGGCTTTAAAATAAAAATCCTCCGTCCTCGAGGACGAAGGCATTTCGCTCCGCGGTACCACCTCGCTTCGCCGACGGCTGGTCGGCACGCTCACTTCCCCGACTATCATCAGGGCGCCGCTATATCGGGCGAACCCGTGCCGTTCTACTCCCCGTTGGGTTTCTTCGGCAGGTCTGACGGGCGACGTTCGGCTGCAACGATCCGTGGGGAAGCTTTCAGCCGCTGGCGTTCCCCTCTCTGGTGGCGTCGCGGAGGCCTACTCCTCCCGCGTGTGACCTTGTTTCTTTGATTTTATCGATTATACACACTGGCTTGAATACGGTCAATCACGTTGAATGGGTCCCTGCCACGGATCCGGGAATAACTCCAGCGCATGTTTGGCGGCCCGACTGATTTCATGGATCTTGTCGAATTGGACGGCCCGCAACGCCGACTGCGCCTCAGGCGTATGCCACTCCACTAATCGAAGCAATGCCACCATCCTGGACCGTGTATTCTGTTTCTCGACGGGTTCGTCCTTTTCGGCCATCGAAGAATAGCCGGTCCTTGCGCTCTTCAGAATCTCCGCCAGGACCGGCACGACGGCTCTCGTTTTCATCCGAGCGAGCGTTTGAACCGAGGAATGAGCAACATCAAGGTCCGCAAAACGCATCGCGCGGAACCGGTGGAGTTGGATCAAGGTTAATTGAACTAACTCTCGGACCAGCGGATCCGGATCATCCGCCGCCGCCTCGAGTTCCTCCATGACCGCATCATCCTGAGCGATACCGGGACGATTTGCGAATTCGGCGGCGGCCCGATGGCGGACAGCAGGGTCGCTATGGCGCAGATCATATTCCGTCCTGGCGCGTTCGAGGAGCCGTCCCGCTGGGGTAACATCCTTATCTTGCTCCTGCTGGTAAGTGAGCTCTTGCGCTGCCTCCTCCGGCGATTCCAGGATGAATCGGACTTGTTCCAAGGCTGCTTGCACAGCCGGTTCCTCCAGCTTCTCCAACTCAGACAGCATGTCCTTTATGGAGCGGCTTGTCCCGCTTTGCGTGACCCAGCGAGCACGCTCACGCCACCAGTTGATCTCCTCGGCAATCTCCTGCTGCTGGGCTCGGAGTTCCTGCTGCTTCGCCAGCACGGACTTACGTTGCTCGCCGTGAAGCTCTGTGAGCCGCGCATT
The DNA here is from genome assembly GCA_046537745.1 of Anaerolineales bacterium. Classification (GTDB taxonomy): domain Bacteria; phylum Chloroflexota; class Anaerolineae; order Anaerolineales; family E44-bin32; genus DASWJQ01. The sequence goes on from JBKHKF010000153.1 coordinate 1,550, forward strand.
CAGTTCCTCAATTTCATCACTGAGGCGGAGGAATTTCCGCTGAATTTCGTCTGCTTTACGGTTCAGCGCTTCTTGAAGTCGACGTAAGCCCAAGCCCAGCACTCGAGGTCACCTCCTCATTTGCGTGCTGACGAAGCGATTAAAAGATGGCCATCACGATGAAATGGTTGCACGCATATCAAAGCGACCCCAAGATGACCTGTCCATAGCTCCGGTGATGAACCTCCGTAGCCAATCCGCTGTTCTGGGGTTGTAGAAAGTATATTGAAGGGGGCAATCCCCGTCAATCACACCCCGGATTTGACGGCGTTCGGCCAGTACCTATAGAATTTAGTCAGTTATTGGACCAGGGAGCGAATGGATGGGGCAGATTACCGGGCTGGCCTGCTTGGATTCAGCCGAAGCAGGCAAGCTGGTGAGCTTTGGCGTCACCAGCACGGATCGCTTGCTCTTGGTAGCAGCACATAAACAAGGCAGAGAAGACTTAGCCAGAGAGACCAACCTGGACGAGGACAAAATCCTGTACATTGTACATTTGGCGGATATGATGCGCGTGCAGGGCATCGGCACGGAATACAGCAGCCTGCTGGAACAGGCCGGTGTTCAGACGCTGAAACAGCTAAGCCGCCGGAGCCCTTCCAGGCTCTTTGATGACATCAAGGAACTAAACAGCGATGAACGAGTAGTCCGGCGTCTACCCTCCGAAGATGATCTTGAACACTGGATCGATGAAGCCAAAGAGCTGGACTCGCTCATTCGCTATTAATCCTGCCCTTCCCCCTGTGACCGAAGAACCCCGCGGAGCTTTTCAACCTGCCGACGTTCCACACGATGATGCAGCGTGCGCTGCGGGAAAGGAATGTCGATTTCGTTCTCTTTGAGAGCCTTGAAAACCGCAGTATTCACACGGTCGACAATCCGTCGGGTGTCCTCGAAGGACCGTATCCACACCCGGATCCGGAAAATCAGCGCGGAATCGCCCATTTCCATGAAGAGCGCTTCCACCGGCCGACCATCCCACACGTCTTCCACACCAGAGGCAGCTTCAACCATGGTCTGACGAGCCAGTTCGACATCAGAATCGTAGGCGACACCCACCTGCACGTCGATTCGGTAATGTGAATCGGGGAAGCTGTGGTTGACGATCAAGCTCTCACCCAACACGGAATTTGGAATAATCACCAACCTGTTATCTCGAGTCCGCACCAGGGCGCTGCGCAGACCGACATCCACCCCCCCAGGTGCCGAGTTCGAGAATCTCGATCCGGTCGCCAATCCGAAAGGGTCGGTCCACCATGATCAGGAATCCGCTGATAGTGTCGGCCAATGCAGCTTGCCCCGCCAAACCGATCACCAGCGAGCCTAACCCCCAGGGTTGCCACTAATCCGCTGACCTCCACCTCAAAATGGCCCAGCACGATGATCAACATGATCACGAGCAGACCAAGCAGCCCAATGCGCCGGAAGAAAGGCAGCAGCTGCTCATCCAGATCCGTTTCGGTGAGTTCGGCGGCTTCCTTGCCGTACCTTTCGGCGAGCGATGAAATGAGCCGCCAAAGGAAAAGGAAGAAGATGATGACGACATACGCGACAAAGAACCCGTCTTCAATGGAAGCATCCCAGCTCTCAGGCAAGAATGGCAGTTGATCGTCGGCGATATCCAGCACCAGCGTCATCAGAACGAGCTGGAGCGGCAGTCGTGTGACCTCCAGCAGAATATCCGTCCAGCTCGGTTTCAGTCCGGTCCACCAGCGATTGCACGAGCCTGCGCAGGAGCACATTCGTCAACAGCCGGATAAGCATGATTGCCGCGGCGACCGCCGCCGGAACGATCCCTAGATCCAGCCACTGTTCGCCTGAAATTTCAAAAATCAACGCAAACCTCCCAGATTAGCTCAACGCCTTCTTTGAACTGGCTGATATAGTAGTCATAGACGCCAATCGCCACAAATGCATTAGCCCAAGTTCTGAGCAAATAGCCAGGAGGCGACCGTGCAGGATTTCGAGAAGCGAGTCGTGATGATCACCGGCGCTGCCGGCAGCCTGGGTGGTGCCGCTGCGGCTTCATTCCAGCAGCGGAAAGCCCATCTGGTACTGGTGGATCGGGTCCAGGATCGGCTTGAGAAAATCTTCCCTGAACTGGTTGGCAATCAAGCGCACATCCTCGCTGGCGGCTACGACCTGACCGTTGAAGAAGATGTGCGCTCCTTGGTCCAGAGGACCCTGGACCAATTCCGGAAGGTGGACGTACTGCTGAATATTGCAGGCATGTATCGGGGTAGCACGCCGGTAGTCGATACTGATTTGGATTTATGGCAGACGGTGATGGCGGTTAACGCACGAAGCGTGTTGCTTACCAGCCAAGCGGTCGCCCCCTCCATGATCGAACAGGGCTACGGCAAGATTATAAATATCGGCGCCAGGCCTGCCTTCAAAGCAGGCTCCGGAAACGCCGCTTACGCCGCCTCGAAAAGCGCAGTGCTGCGCTTGACCGAGAGCCTGTCCTCCGAGCTAAAGGCCCACGGGATCAACGTGAACGCGATCATCCCGGGCACCATCGACACGCAGGCAAACCGGGAGATGATGCCCGATGCCGATCACGATAAATGGGTCGATCCCGAAGCCCTTGTCGAGGTGCTCTTGTTTTTGGCATCCGATTCCGCGAGGGCCGTGCACGCTGCGGCTTTGCCGGTGTTAGGGCTTACCTAAGAGGATTGTCAGCGAACGTACATCTAATGAGCTGCTCGTTGCCTAAAATTATAAAAAGCTATCCTAATAATGAATAAACAAAACACCTGGGAGGTACCATGACGAAACTCGATCAATTGGCTGAAATCGGCCAGTCCGTTTGGCTCGACTATCTCCGTCGTTCCTTTATGGAAGAGGGCGATCTTGAAGGTTGGGTCGATCAGGGGCTGCGAGGCCTGACCTCGAATCCATCTATCTTCGAAAAGGCCATCGCAGGCAGCGACGATTATGACGATCAGCTGAAGGCGTTGGCCCGCGAAGGAAAGAACGACCGCCAGATCTATGAAGCGCTGGTCTTTAAAGATATCCAGCAAGCCTGCGATTTGCTCAGGCCCGTTTATGAGGAAACCGAGGGATTGGACGGTTACGTGAGCCTGGAAGCCAGCCCTTCGCTGGCGCGCGATACCCAGGGCACAATTGAAGAGGTGAAGCATTTTCACCGCGAGGTGAATCGTCCTAACCTCATGATCAAGATCCCGGCGACAAAGGAAGGTTATAAGGCCATCGAGGAAATGCTCAGCCAGGGGATCAATATCAACATCACGTTGATGTTCTCACTGGAGCAGTATGAAGCCGTTGCCGAGGCCTACATGTCCGGACTGGAGCGCTATGCCGAGGCTGGCGGAGACGTAAGCCAGCTGGCCTCCGTCGCTTCCTTCTTCGTCAGCCGCGTCGACACCAAGGTGGATCAGCGCCTGGATGAGGTCGGCGAGGAATCCATTAGAGGTGAGGTGGGCATTGCCAACGCAAAGATGGCTTACCAGCTATTCACCGAGACCTTCAGCGGCGATCGATGGGAAGCGCTTGAGCAGCAGGGTGCGCGGGTTCAGCGCGTTTTGTGGGGCAGCACCAGCACCAAAGACCCGGCTTATCCGGACACGATGTATGTGGATAATCTCATCGGCCCTCATACGATCAACACGCTGCCCCCCGAGACACTGGAGGCTTTCATTGATCACGGTACGGTCGCGCGAACACTGGATAAAGAGCTGGACCAGGCCAGAGATACGCTGAAGAAGCTGGATCAGGTGGGTATCGACCTCGATCAGGTGACCGACGAACTGCTCGAAGAGGGCCTTGAAAAGTTCGCCGACGCCTTTGACGGCCTAATGATGGCCATTGAAAAAGAAGCAGGCAAATATCGTCAAGCCGAAAGCACGACCGCCGGCGATTAAGCCGGAACGATAACAGAACCCTGCAATCGACTTCGCAGACTCCCTGAGAAGAACAAAACGAAAGGCAATATCTCGATGAAAATTGGCATGATTGGTCTCGGCAAAATGGGTGGAAATATGTCCGCCCGACTGATTCGGGACGGTCACGAGGTGGTCGCATTTGACTTGAATCAGGAAGCCGTCGACCAGGCAGCGGAGAAAGGTGCCATCCCGGCCGAAGGCATGGCCGACATCATCGACCAACTCAGTCCACCTCGAGTGGTATGGCTGATGGTTCCCGCTGGCGCTCCCACCGATGACGCCCTGGAAGAGCTCGAGAGCATGCTCGAAGAGGGAGACGTGGTGGTGGACGGCGGCAACAGCAATTACAAAGAGACCCTGGCTCGGGGAGATCGGATTGAACAGGCCGGGATCCAACTGGTGGACGTCGGCGTCAGCGGCGGCATCTGGGGGCTTGAGAATGGCTACGGCATGATGGTCGGCGGCGCTCAAGAGGCCGTCGATGCGCTCGCGCCCATTTTCGAATCGCTGGCACCGGCGCCGGACCAAGGTTGGGCTCATGTCGGCCCCAGGGGGTCAGGCCACTTTGTCAAGATGGTGCACAACGGCATTGAATACGGGATGATGCAGGCCTATGCCGAGGGCTTCGCTATCATGCAGGAAAAAGTGGAATTCGATCTGGACCTGCATCAGATCGCAGAGGCTTGGCGCTTCGGCACGGTGATCCGCTCCTGGCTGCTCGATCTGACAGCGCGGGCGCTGGCGCAGGACGTTTCACTTGATTCAGTCGCCTCCTGGGTCGATGATTCCGGCGAAGGCCGGTGGACCGTGCAGGAAGCCGTCGATCTGGCGGTGCCGGCCCCGGTCATCAGCCAGGCACTTTTCGCCAGGTTCCGTTCTCGCCGGGAGGACAACTACGCCGACAAGCTGCTGGCCGCCATGCGAAATCAATTCGGCGGCCATGCAATGAAAGAGGGCGATTAGCAGCCGCGCACATTCGTCAGTCCTTCAAATAAGAACAGAAATCTCCCTCAGGCCTGAGGCATTGGCACCTCCCCAGGTCGAGGATTGCACTTTATTGCTCCCACTTCCGGGCTGTGCCGCACCTCTGCCGGCGGAGACGGCCAGAGGTAACTCGGAGAA
>JBKHKF010000154.1:0-6576 GCA_046537745.1 Anaerolineales bacterium
CGCTAACACCATCCGCGTCATAATCGCCGTATATTGCGATAGGAAGATCCGCGTCCATTGCCTCGGCCAGGATCGTCGCGCCCCCTTGTGCTCCGCTGATCTCCATTTCCCGGAGATGCGAGGGCATAGCCTTTTGAAGATAGTCGCGGGCCGATTGCGCGTCACCAAATCCCCGTTGATAGAGGAGATCCCGCAGGATTGGCTCATAAACAGCCAGCGCCTCGGCTACCTCCGGTGGTGTTGGCTCAGGGTATTTCCAAATTCTTTGCACTGCTCTCCTGCTCTATCAACATCAAAAGGGGCCCGCGTGGATCGCGGGCCCCTTTATTTTCTTCAAAATGAAGCTGCGTTAGGACCAGCCTTGACCCTTGATAAAGTTGGTGAGAACTGGGATCTCGATGTACTCGCCTTGATAGGCTTTATATGCCCACCATAGCTGCAACAAGAGACCCAGCGGCCACAGGCACAGGCCGATCAGGAAGGCGCTGGAAATTGTGACGATCACGTAAAAGATAACCCCCCAAACCAGCGCCTGGGTGTTATGCGCCCGGATGAATGGGCGGTTTTTCTTGTCCTCGAGCAATAGAATGACGATGGGGATCAGTGGCGTAAATATATAAGCCAACGCGGCCCAAAGCTTATCATCGCTCGTTACCTGTGGTTGCTCGGTCATATGTCCCTCTCTTTACATTATGGACTAAAGTATCGAATAGGTCGGAGCTGGCCTATTATCTGGATTCATTCAGACTGGCCAACCGTCCAGCCTCTATTATTTATAACACCTAGGCGTCCAAAAAGTTACTCCTCATTTCACAGCCATGATAGCATATCTACGTTATGCGAATTGTGTTCATGGGCTCACCCGACTTTGCGGTACCCAGCCTGGAGGCGATTGAGGCCTCCTTCGAGGTCACCGGCGTCATCACCCAGCCCGACCGACCGGCGGGCCGGGGCCGCAGCTTGCGCCCACCAGCTGTGAAAAGGGCGGCTCAGGCATTGGGGCTGCCGGTGTTCCAACCAAACAAGATGGATCACGCAGAAACACTGCGTATACTGAAGGACTGGGAACCCGATGTGATCATCGTGGCCGCTTACGGCAAGATTCTCCCCCCTGAGATCCTTTCAGCCGCACCCCACGGAAGCCTGAATGTACACGCCTCCCTCCTTCCGCGCTGGCGCGGCGCGGCTCCTGTTCAGGCGGCTATTCTTCACGGCGACAAGAAAACTGGGGTGACTATTATGCAGATGGATCCGGGGCTGGATACCGGGCCTATCCTGACACAGCGGGAAACGCAAATAAAGCCCGATGAAACGGGAGGCGAGTTGTTCAATCGGCTGGCGCCTCTGGGAGCCGAATTGCTGGTTGAGACCTTACCCCCCTACCTTGCCGGTGAAATTGATCCGATCCCCCAGGACGACTCGCAGGCCACCTATGCACCGATGTTGAAGAAATCTGACGGACGGCTAGATTTTGCACAGGATGCCCGCCGGCTCGAACGTCAAGTACGGGCCTATAACCCTTGGCCAGGCTGCTTCTTCTTTTGGAAGAAACAACGTCATCTGGTCCACGAGGCGATGGTCATTGACGAGTCATTCGATCAGCCTGCAGGTACTGGCGTTGCCTGGCGCGGCCATCCCGGAGTTGTCTGCGGTCGGGCGACCCTCATTCTTAGCCGGATCCAACCTGCAGGCAAGCGGCCGATGGATGGAACGGACTTTTTGCATGGGGCTCAAGATTTCGCTGGCGCTTACCTCATGGAGAATGGATCAGGGATGTATGAATCATGAGCCACGAGCTTTGGCTGCTTCGACATGGGCAAAGCCTGGGTAACCGCGATCATGTGCGCCAGGGCCAGCGGGATTACCCGCTGACCGATTTGGGCATTTCGCAAATTCAAATCACTGCCGACCATTGGAAGGACCAGGACCTGAGCTTTGATCTTATTGTCTCAAGCCCCCTCCAGCGTGCCCTCTCCTCAGCTGAGATCATTGCGGATGCACTGCAGGGCGAAGTTGAAACCGATGATCTTTGGATGGAGAGACATTCCGGCGAGGCAGAAGGTAGATCCCTGGACAGCACTGATCTCCCCGGTGGCGCCCACCGCCACGCGCCAGCCCACCAACCTGCTTTCCAAGGCGGAGAAAGCCGATTGGATCTACACCTCAGGGCTGCTGCCGGTCTGCGATCCATCCTGACCCGTCCCCCAGGACGCTATCTTGTGGTCGCTCACGGAGGAATTCTCAACGCACTGATTCACGTCGTTCTTGGGCTTGCGCCCAGCGGTCGAAGTCTCCTGCCCCGATTCGCCCACCACAATGGCGGCTACAGCCTGCTTGGCTATGACACCGAACTCGGGCAATGGACGTTCTGGTATCTCAATCAAGTCGGTCACCTGGAGCAGTTGACATGAGCATGCACGCCGAACGAGTCATTATCGCCCGCCTCATATATCCACGGGCCACACGCGCTTTCCGGGCACAGGCCATGGCCGTGCGACAAAATCGAATTATCGCCGTCGGTCATCAGCAGGAAATGGATCCCCTAATTGGTCCCAGGACGAAAGTGGAAGAGCTCGGGGATCGCGTGATCCTGCCTGGCTTGGTGGATGCCCACATTCATCTGGCGAATTACGCAAACTCACTGCACGCCGTGGATTGCCAGACTAAGACGCTGGATGAGTGCCTCCAAAAATTGAAGCAGAGGGCGGAGTCCAGCGAGCCCGGAACCTGGATTCTGGGCCACGGCTGGGACCAAAACAGCTGGGGGGAATGGCCGACGGCTGCAGCCCTGGACTCTGTCACCCCCGAGAATCCAGTATATCTGACCGCCCGCTCTCTGCATGCTGGCGCCGCCAACAGCTTGGCGCTGAAGTCGCTCAATATCGATGCATCGACACCGGATCCACAAGGAGGTCGACTCCAGCGAGATGAGTCGGGTAGACCCACTGGCATTCTTTTCGAAGGGTCCGCGATGAAGCTGGTCAGTCGGCATATTTCGCCGCCAAGTGTGCCGGAGCTGGCTGATCGTCTCCGGCATGCTCAGGACCGACTTTGGTCCTTCGGGGTCGTTGGCGCGCATGATTTTGACGGGGCCGCTTGCTTGAATGCGCTTCAGATACTCCGCGCCCAGGATCAGCTGGGCTTGCGTGTACTCAAACATATAAGAGTGGAGTATCTTGACAATGCCGTTGAGTTAGGGCTGCGTGCAGGACTTGGTGACAGCTGGCTAAAGATAGGTAACATTAAGATCTTCACCGACGGCGCGCTGGGGCCCCGGACCGCCGCCATGTTCGATGAGTATGAGGATACTTCCGGGAATCACGGGATGCTTTTGCTCGACGCAGATGAAATTCTCAATATCGCATCACGCGCCAAAAGCGCCGGCTACGCAATGGCGATCCATGCCATCGGCGACCGCGCCAATGAACAAGCCCTGTCCGCACTGGCCAGGCTGGCCCATCCATCGAACCAACCTACCCCTTTGCTTCCTCATCGCCTGGAACATCTTCAGTTGCTTCGACCACAGGATATGGATAGGCCGGCCAATTTAGGTGTAATCGCCTCCATGCAGCCGGTCCATGCACTATCGGATCAATCCATGGCAGAGCGAGCCTGGGGAGAACGCTGCCGTTGGAGCTATGCCTGGCGCAGCATCCTCGATTCCGATGCTGTACTCGCGTTCGGATCGGACGCCCCTGTAGAAAGCCCCAACCCCTTTTGGGGGATTCATGCGGCCGTCACCCGGCAGCAGCGCGCCCAGCCCCAGATGGAGCCTTTCATCCCTGAGGAGCGCATCTCCCTCGAATCCGCCTTAACGGCGTACACCAAGGGACCTGCAATCGCAGCAGGCGAACAACAGCACCTTGGCTCGCTGGAACACGGGCGTCTGGCTGATTTCATCGTGCTTGCGTCGGATCCATACGAAATGGATCCCGCGCAGCTATTCGACCTGAAGCCTGAGGGGACTTTTGTCGGAGGAATCTGGCGATCCAGGAATTTTTAGTTCGCTCACGCCAGCCGACGATAATCGCCCTCGCGAACTGTAATCCCTTTTTCATCCATATGCTCTAAAAGCGCCATTATGTACTTGCGCGATGTATCAAACCGATCGCGGGCCTCAGCCACCGTAATCTTGTCATTCTCTGAGAGCGCGTTACGAACGGACTTCACCATCCCCTGATAAGCATCTCGGCGGAAAACCACATCCGGCGAAACCTGGATCAAGGCTCCCTCCGCCAGCAGGAAATTGTAAAGCTCCTCACCAACCATTGATACGCTCTCCTTTACGCTCGGCGGGCTGTAAGGAGCTTCGCCAAAGGCGGACAGCAGCGCATCCACCTTGGCGGCTTCCTGTTCGCTTGGTTGCGGCTCAAATCCGTCAAGCTTCACCCGGGCAACCGCGCTAGTCAGCTCACCCGACTTCACCAGCCGTGCCAGCAGTGCCGGGAAATAATCCTGGTCGAAGGACAGCCGGCTGCGCAGCTCCTCGAGAGGCATCCCTGCTCGCAGCGGATTCGTGTCATGGTGCTTCGATAGCACCGCTTTAGCCCTGCTTTTAAGCTCATTGAATTGGGAAGTGGTGAGATGTAGCGAACCTGTGCCGGTACTGGTGGCCAATTGGGCCACACGCCCTTCAGTACGCAAGTCATCAAGACTTGATTCCACATCTCCAAGCGGGCGGTTTAAACGCTGAGCCAACTCCCTGCCTGTCGAAGGACCTCTGGCCTGGAGCGTCGATACAAGGGCCTCCTCAAGGCCCCCATACATCCGCCGTTCGAGCATTCGGACAACCTGTTCATCCCGCAGTTTATGCCGCTTTCCGGGTAAGGGATCGACGATTTGGCCGCCGGCGAAGGTTAATGGCGGCGAGGGTCGCCTGAGGATGAATCGATCCCCGCTTCTCGCAACCACTGGCTCGGCCACGGCGATTTGAATCCAGCCATGCCCCCCCGGCGGAATGGTGCCACCGCCGCCCAGCACCCTGAGGCGGCCAACCCGCTGCGCCGAGCCCACGAACACTTTGACCTCCTGGTCGTGCTCTATCGATATCGGCGAACTATCCAGCACGCGCACCTGTGCATCCACCAGCCTCGTCGGCCTGTCCGCCGCCTCCGTAAGAAGCACCTTTCCTCTCGCTATTTCATCCACCTCCACACCGGAAATATTCACCGCAACCCGGGTGCCAGGCTCGGCAATATCTACATCTTCGTTATAGCTCTGCAGCCCTCGGATCCTGGCTTCAACCCCGCCGGGCAATATCCTCACTTGATCGCCGATCTCCAATCTCCCGTCGAGTAGTGTACCGGTCACAACTGTGCCAAAACCCGAGAGGCTGAAGACTCGATCGATTGGCACCCTTGGACGCTTTTTATCCTCGCGCGGCGTGGCTTCACGCAGCAGGCTCGCTAAGCCTGCCTTCAAGTCTTCGATCCCTTGTCCACTGGGGTTGGCTACACGAAATATCGGCGCGTCGGCTAAGGGAGTGCCCCGCAGAAACCCCCGCAATTCCTCCTCCACCAGATCAAGCCAACCCTCTTCCTGAACCGTATCAATCTTTGTCAGCGCCACCATGCCCCGTGGGATGTCAAGTAGATCCAATATCTCCATGTGTTCCCGGCTTTGCGGCATTACCCCCTCATCCGCTGCCACCACCAATATGACAGCATCGATGCCACCAACCCCGGCCAACATATTCTCGATAAAATCACGATGGCCAGGGACGTCCACGATCCCGACCTCCAGATCGCCAGGCAGCTGCATCCAGGCAAATCCAAGGTCTATCGTTAGCTGACGGCGCTTTTCTTCTTCAAGACGATCGGGGTCCATACCGGTCATGGCCTTCACCAGGGCGGATTTGCCGTGATCTACATGACCAGCTGTGCCTACGACGAAAGTTGTCATGGACTTTTTCGAGGTGAACTAACTTGAGGATTCCTCATCCTGAACCCATTGCCGGGCCAAAGTGAGCAGCTCGCGAAGCCGGCGGTCTGCACCATCTTTTATTAAATCGATCTCGCGGGATGAAACCTCTGAGATTGATTCAAGCGATTCGATTTGTTCCTTCATCTTGTCATGTCTACGCTCGTGTTCACGCCAGCGTTCATCGCTTGTGAGTTTGTATGTGTTCCATCGCTTAGTGTCGTCTGCCTGGAAAGACCGCCACTCCTGCTTGAACCGGTCTTCCGAGAGCCGCTGCATTTCTGTGATCTCGTTAATCCGCCGTTCCAGGCGATCGACAACCTTCTCCAACTCCGACTGAAGCTGCTTCGTGTGACGAAAGGTCTCTGCGTAATTAATCATCCGCTCGTCGAGATCATCCGCCATCTCTTCAAACCGCTGAAAGCGTTCTTCCCAGCTTGCCCATTGGCGTTCAAAATCCACGAATTTTCGGGCCTGGTTCTCCTGCCAAGCCTCCATGGTCTTGCGCTGTTCTTCTTCAACCGCCTCAATCTCTCCCACTTGAGTCTCAATACGGCGAAGCCGATCTTCAACCAAATCGTAATTTCCTTTGACGGCCTCCAGCTGCTCCCGTAAGGAGTTGATATCGGATTGCGCCTCCCCGACACGCTGCCCTTC
>JBKHKF010000155.1:0-6569 GCA_046537745.1 Anaerolineales bacterium
GCTTGATAGAGCGTGATGTGCATTCCTTCGGGGTCTTTAAAGCGAGCACTGCGGTCACCCCATGGAGTCTCCACCGGTGAATGTACCAGCTCCGCGCCGTGGGAGGTCAAGCGCTCCACCGCCTCCTCCAGATCCGGCACCTGGAGCGCGAATCGGATCTTGCCACTGACCCGTCGGCCCACCTCGATTTCATCGACGGTATGTGCCTGCTTTTCATTGAAGACCTCGAGAGTCGCCCGCCCCATATCCAGCACGAGCGCCCGGCCCTGATCTTCGGGCCAGACCTGCGAGGGCTCGAGACCCAGCCCTTTCAGATAAAAGCTGGCCAGCCGATCATAGTCCCCAGCGGTGATGGCCACACGTAGCTCCAGGACACCCCGGCCTGATGTATCTGGCATCTCCCGACTTCCCTCCTCCATCAGTTTCTAGCTATATTCCGAGGACACAGCCGCTAATTGTCTTCCTCGGCGGTCTGCGCCTCGCGCCTCGGATCACCATAGCTCGGCCGCTGCTCGCTGCGCAGGTCGTCCCAGGAAGCATCCCGGTACGCCCGCAGCGTGAAGTCGATTTGCTCATCCAAAGCAGCCGGGCTGAAGGAGAAGATTAACGGTCTCAGCTCCACCTTCCAACCTGGAAGATGCTGCTGTTCCATCAGCGCCTGCCGCTGCGCATCATCCTCGGCGTAGAAAATGGCGATCCCGCCGGGTTCGCCGATGAAATGATCGTGAAAGAGAGCTAACGGCAGGCTTTTGTCGGCGACGAGGTTATTGATGGCCTGGTTAGCCTCGGGCGCGGAAAGTTCCGGCGGCGCTATCGCGTAGAGCAGGATGCACTTAGGATTGCGGAGACGAGTCAGGTTGAAGCTCATGGACAAATTACCCCTTTTGACCCTTACGGCCCTCAAGAAAGTAAACGCGCCAAGATGAATACCCCTGTTGAAGCATGATCAAATCCGGACCCTGGCTTCCAAAGAATGACCTGCTGACTGTTGAGATTACATTCATAGATCCGCTAATCAGCCAGCATCATTAACAAGGCTGGAGCGCCCCACCAGGATCATATTCTGCGGCTCGAGTTCTTCGCAGAGCTCTCTGGCCCTGGCCACGAAATCTTTGAACCTGGGTTGTTCTCTCCATTTGACCACGCTGTCTGCTTCCGCCCAAGGGCCGAAGGAGATGAACCGCTGCGGCTCATCTTCCGCCTGGAGCAGCGTGCCTTCGCCGGCCCCGGGCTGGCTGCCGGAGGTCCAATCGGCGAACTCCTGCCAGAGAACGATGAACTCCGCCTCCCTGCCCGGCTTCGCCCTCCAAACGCCCAACGTATTAAGCTCAGCCATCTTCTTCTCCCATCTTGCCTGCTGAAAGGTCCGACTAGTTTATTTCCACTCGCGGATTTTCACGAGGCAACCTTATGGCGCAATGGTTCCGATGCACGGAGGAACGATCGCATCAAGCAAAGCTGCAGCACCGTTTGAATGTGTATGTGCGGGCATGTTCAGGTTTTAGGCTGTCGCCGACTCCCCCATTCGAGAAAGTATCCAAACCAAGAAGTTCCGGCGGCTTCATTGAAGGAGCAGGGCACCGCCTGGAGTACGGAGGGTTTCACACCACCGCCGGTACGGCTTCTTGCTCGACTCGACGGGGCTGCATCAGGATGACAATGGCGAGGCCCAGCAAGCCTTGCTTGACAGTCTGCATCAGCAGGCCCGGGATCATGGCCGCCAGCCGCTCGGCCATGGGTATGCCCAGACTGGAGGCCAATGGACTCCAGCGCAAAGCCTGGCGCCATTCGAAAAAGGGCAAACCCGTTCTGCTCATGAGCAAAAAAGCAACCATGGTGATCAATACCGAGGCCGGAATCCACCAGGCGGCTTCGTTGATATGAGGCCGCAGCAGCCGCCATTGCAGCACGGACACCACCAGCGACATTAAGAAGTACTGCAAGATACGGATCCAGCTGAGATTGGATAATCCAAGCAGCTCGCGCTGCAGCCAGCCAGCGTCTGCAGCGGCTTCCGAGAAGATGAGCGACTCAACAGGAGCAGCGATGAAGGCCCCGGCAGAAGCTGCCAGGATCCAGGCAGCGGATATGTTCGTGTGGCGACGCAGCACCAGCCACTGGGCCAGGCCGATCAAACCAACCAGGGGCAGGCCGGTAATGAGAAGCAGGCCAAGCATCGTGCCGGGCGGCCACAGTGCGGATTGCCTTTTAGCGAGACCGAAAATAGAGGGGTACTGAGCAGTTGCCGTTGTGCCGAAAACCATCCACTGGCGGAGCAAAAGGCTCAGATAGGAGCCGACCGCGTAGGCCGCCATCGTCATCCCGAGCCAGCTCAACCAGAACTTCAGCCCCGACCTTGACTGGATATTTGCTAGCATGGTTGCCCCCTTTCACCTGACCTCATTGTACATTTTCTGGTTGGACGATGCTGGGGTAACAATGGGGTTGCTGGTCAGGAGACAAATGGGAGAATGGACAGGCCCGCCAGCACACGCTGGCCGGCAACGATCAATGCGATTCCCACCAGCGCAAACAGGAACCATTGGGGCAGCTTGACAAGCGCTTCCATGACCTTAAGGAAGATCTCCATCAGGTCCTTCAGCCCGGCCGTTGACAGTTCAGCCTGGGGGCTGACGCCGGTGGACGGCGCCGAAAGGAGATCGGGAAGCGTCTCAAGGACAGCTCGAAGGAATGCCAGCAGGATGAAAAACATCCCCATCACAATGAGGAACCAGCCTATTATTTGTGTTGCCATCGATTACCCCCTTCTGGCTGTGCGGTATGGCTGAGATTATCCCGGACAGGCGATGAACAGTCAAACTAAAGTCAAAATTGTTCCAAGTTGCGCCGGCCGGTGGAACGATCAATCCGTGCCCATGTTCCAGGTTGATTCCCGCTTTGATCAGTTCAGGATTCAGCCATCCCGTCAGCCACAGCTGGGCGTTTCGGTTGGCTCCCTGAACTGCGGAGTGTCCGTTGGCTCAACCCGGGGCGTCGCCGTCGGTACCGGGATTGGCTCAGGGCGCGGCGTGCTGGTGGCCGTCACCTCCGGTGAATTCGTGGAGCGAGGCGTCGGGGTTGCGGTTGATGCAGTCTCCGTCTCGTCGGGCGACGGCGTGGACTCTGCCAATTCCCGCGGCTCGCAGTCGATGATCCATTCGAACTCGACGGCCTCTCCCGGCGACAAGTTCGACCGGTTCACAATCAGATGGTACAAATCGCCTCCCATGGGCACAAAGGGCAGCAACGCCGCTGGACCTTCGTCATGGTCCTTGGCCACAATCTCTCCCAGGGCCAGGCCCGGTTATTTTGAGAGCGACCCGTATGATTATCCATCTTTTTTGAAGGCATAAATCGCCCAGCCCAGGATCCGCCGCCCCCATTTCAGATAGGTCTCCCTGTCCTTTTTGACCCTCGCCAGCACCTCACCGACATCGGGGTCCTCAGGGTTCACATTCGCCCATTCCAGCGCTGAATACCACTGCAGTCCTTCGTACCGATCCCAATCATCCTGACTGCTGACCAGCGTATACATCAGCTCCAGCCCCAGGTCATGGCCGGCCTGTGCGTTATCGGCGTGGGTCCCGAAAGCCCCCCGCTCCATCCCCGTCGCATCCAGGTAGGCATCCGTTGGCTCTTCCCTCCAGAAAGGTTCGCCGGCGATCACCCAGCCGCCGGGCGCGGCCATACCCATCAGCGCCGCAAGCGTCTGCTGGTGACCGCCGTAAATCCAACTGGCGCCGAGGCAGGCCGCAAGGTCAAAGCTCTCGGGGTTCTCCGGCTTGTAGTCCGCCCCATCCATCTCGAGGAACTCCAACTCGGCAGTGGGAATGCGGGCCTCCTGCTTCTTCCGGGCGTCGGCGACGCAGTAGGGTGAAAGGTCAACCCCGATCCCCTCGACGCCGTACTCCTCGACCAGCCGCAGGATGAACTCCGCCTTACCCATGGCAATATCGATGATTTTGGACCCTGGTTCGAGCCGGAGAAGTCGGATGAGCTGCTCGAGCTTCTCGGGGCTCATGGGATTGCACAGGATATGTTCGCGATGGGTGATGTCAAAGAATTTCCAGGTGTCCATAACTCATTCCCTTATTTGGTAACGGCGCAGCCGCCAATCAATCCTCGCTCCGGTCCAGCTTCTGGTCTGTTTGCCCCTCGAAGTCGGAGGACGCGAGGTACTTCTCCATACGGATATCCTGCCACATTCGTCCCTGCCAGTAGGTGAACTCCTCGATGCGGCCGATCTCCCGGTAGCCCAACTTCCGATATAGAGCGATGGCCGGTTTGTTGAACTCAAACACGCCTAATTCGATGCGCTTCAACCCGGCAGCGGCGATCTGCTCCTCAAGATAGCGCATCGCTTTGAAGCCGACCCCTTTGCCCCGCGCCTCGGCCTCGCCGATGGTGATGCCGATCCAGGCGGTGCCGGGCTCCTTCTTATAGAGATAGTCGGGGTCCACCGCAAAACTCAATTTGCCGATCAGCCGGTCACCCCGATAAATCAGATAGATTTTTACTTGTTTGATCCGCTCGCGCAGGGTGCCGACCGTGACCAGATTGCGCTCCTCCAATTCCTGGAGGGATCGGTTGGGACGGGTGAAGGGGATCAGTTCGGGGTCATTCTCCCAGCGGTGAAAGATTTCCGCGATTTTCCGGGTGGGTTCAACCAGCTCTTCAAAATGAAGAGACGCCTCGGTCATGCCCTCTGCCTCAGGCTTGCTGGTCATAATCACGCAGAATGCGGGCAACCTCCGCCACGGTGGCCTCCCACAGCACTTCCCCCAGCGCTGGGTCAGCCATGGTCGGATCGCCAATAGAGCCGGTGTCGGAATAATTGACAAGATCGACGTCCGGATCAGACCAATCGGGCATGGTGAACTCCGGCCTTCGGATTTCGTCCTGGCGAACCGCCTCGGCCCGCAGATGAAGTGCGATCGAGGTGACGAAGGCGTCGGCGTGGGCTGTCGCCACCGCGGGGTCGCCCAGCTTCCCCCAGATTCGCTGGTAGGGCATGCTGGGGATGAAGATGCTAATGCTCTCATCGGCTTCAGCCAATAGATTGTGGACCATATCCTTCAGCCGGTGCCGGCCGCAGCCGCGCCATAGAATAAACCGCTTGAACCCTTGATCGATCAGGGATCGGAGGGCCGCATCCAGCACCTGCTCATGCAGCTCCTGCGGCAAATCGATGAAGCCCGCGCCGAAACCCCGATGCTCGGGCGTTGGGCCGAAGGGAAGCGCCGGCAGCACCAGCGACTTGACGCCGTATTCCTCGACGGCCAGAGTGGATGCCGCCGCGCAGACCGTTTCTGCCAGCCACGTGTCGAAATCCACGGGTAGATGCGGGCCCTGCTGCTCGGTACAGCCCGTCGGGATCACGACCATCCAGTCCGCCTCAGCGGCTTCTTTGATCTCCAGGTAGGTCAAGTCACCGAATTTCATGGAATAACCACCTCTGCTGGAATGCTGCCATCGAGTTGCAACTCAGAAACACGGCAAGTGGACGGATTGCTTCACTGCAGAGCAAGCTCCTGAGTGTGGAGAACCTGGTGGAAAGCTTCCAGATCTTGATCGGAACGAAAGGCGTTCAGATCAACCAGCAAAAATTGATTTTTCGAGATATAGAGCAGAACATTCGACCGCAGCTTCCGCGCCTTGATCACCCTCTCCCATGACAGTTTACTTTTGGTCCCGTCGCTCATCTGGACGCGCAGCCAGTCTTCATCAAATTCAAATGTACGCTCTTCATAGAGCGGGGAATTCTCTTTTGACCTCACGATCCACCAAAAATAGAGTGCATACGCAGCCGGCACCAAAACCACCAGCACGCCGACAGCGGTGGCAGCAAAAAAGACCGCGCCTTCAGGCCGAATCACAAGCGCCAACCCGATCAATACAACCAGCGCGATGTACACCCACCATCTTGATCGGAGATAGTTCACGAAAAGGATCATAAAGTATTCTTTCTTTGCCATCGAGAATGCTTTCGTTTCAATGGTATCCACTTCAAAATCCTCACTCTACGGAGTTGAGCTGAGGGTCCGGGCAGCCTTCCTCTGATAGTTCAGCGATGCTTGCAGAACCATCGAAGGTTCATCAAGCATCGCTGAACCATGAACAAGCCTCATTTTAGTCTCGACTGATCACCCCCCGCCGCGAGCCTTAGTGTTGTGTAGCCGAGCGTTCCTGCGACCAAGGATGCTGCCAGAATTCCAATTCGATCGGCCAGATAATACTGCGTGGCGCCATGCTCAAAGGCCAGCGAGGCGATGAACAGACTCATCGTGAAGTCGATCCCGCTGAGTATGCCAACCCCCAGCAGTTGGACCATGCTCGCGCCCTGCGGAATTTTCGCAACCCCAAGGCGGATCGTGATCCATGAAAAAAGCGTCACACCCAGCGGTTTTCCCACAACCAGACCGAAGAAGATCCCCAGAGGCACCGGATGCAACACCGTGTCCAGTTGAATGTCAGCCAGCGACAGCCCGGCATTGGCGAAGGCAAACATCGGCATGATGCCATACGCGACCCACGGATGGAGTTTGTGCTCCAGTGAAAGCAGCAGTGTG
>JBKHKF010000156.1:0-6506 GCA_046537745.1 Anaerolineales bacterium
GATCATCAGGCCGCACTGAAGCCAAAGCGCCTCCATGGGCGCCGATGGGCGATCGAACCGCCGACACAATTACCGCTTCCGCCATATTCCTCCTCCCAGAGGCTGATCTTCGATGGATGGATTCTACCATCGGGGATGGTCGGCGTTCGCCACCCACTTTTGCGGGAGGCCGCGGTAAACTTCACAAAAGATTTAAATCACAAGCTCGAGGAGTTTCGATGTCGGTGTTACAGAACTGGAAAGAGGTTATTGACACGGCCAACCTGTCCGACGACAAAGAAATGGATGTCGTCAGTCGTTGGTTGATCATCACCCGGGCAGCGGTCATCTCAATGACCCTGACCTCCGGGTTAATCGGTGGACTGCTGGCGGCGGCCATCGCGGCCGACCCGAATTGGCTTCATTTCGGGCTGGCTTTGCTTGGTCTGGTCATCGCCCATGCCGCCAATAACATGATCAACGATTATTTCGATCTGCAGGGCGGCGTGGACGATGATGCCTACACTCGAGCTCTCTACGCTCCCCACCCCGTGCTGTCCGGGATGATCTCCAAGCGAGGGCTGATTGCAGCAATTCTGGCGGCGAACTTCATCGACGCTGCCATCATGGTCTATCTCGCCCTGAACGTTGGTTGGCCCATTGTGCTCTTCGCCTTGGCGGGTCTATTCATCTCGGTGTTCTACGTAGCCCCGCCGCTCAAGTTGAAACACCATGGCCTGGGCGAGCCCGGCGTGTTCATCGTATGGGGCCCTTTGATGATCGGGGGCACCTATTTCGCAACGGCAGGCAGTATGCCACCCGCGAGCGTATGGTTGGCCTGCATTCCCTATGCGCTGGTTGTCACCACCGTCCTCATCGGCAAGCATATCGACAAGATTGAGGTGGATGCCGAGAAGGGAATTCGTACTCTCCCCGTCATCCTTGGGGAACGGGCCTCGCTCCGGTTGAATATGGCATTGATGGTGCTGTACTACGTCACCATCTTCGCCCTGGTGCTGACCGGAATGCTGGGAGTCTGGCTGCTGCTGGTGCTGCTGGCTGTGCCGCGGCTGATTGAAGTGCTTGCCACTTATCGCAAGCCGAAACCGGAGGAACCACCGGAGGATTACCCGGTATGGCCGCTCTGGTTTGTGTCAGCGGCTTTTTATCACAACAAGTTGGCCGGCGGCCTGTTCGTGCTGGGTCTCATCCTGAATTTGATCATCCCCTTCCGTCTCGACATATTTTAGCTAACGCGAACCCCTGACCTTCGTCGGGGGTTTTCTCATTTAACGGAGAGGAGTGTTTTATGAAAAAGCTGAGCGCGGAATTTGTTGGGACCTTTGCGTTGGTTTTTGTAGGCGCCGGCGCGGCTGCCTTAGGCGCTGTTGACGTGGTCGGCGTGGCGCTGGCCCATGGTTTGATCTTGATGGCGGTGGTCTATGCTTTCGGCAACCTATCGGGGGCCCATGTAAACCCGGCCGTGACCTTCGGGCTCTTGCTTCGATCAGAAATCGAGCTATTGAAAGCTGTGACCTACTGGGTGGCTCAACTGCTAGGCGGTGCAGTGGCGGGATTTGGCCTGCTCTTTGTGCTGGGAGGCCCGACGAACGACCTGGGAGCGACGCTGCTGGCGGAGGGTGTCAATCCGCTTCAAGGGTTAGTGCTTGAAGCGATTCTGACCTTTTTCCTGGTCACCTCGGTCTTACGGTCGGCGGTGCGAGGTGAAGCCGGCAATGCGGCGGGAGCAGCCATCGGCCTGACGCTGGCGGCCTCCATACTCATCGGTGGACCTTTAACTGGAGGGTCACTCAACCCGGCCCGGACCATCGGGCCTGCACTGGCTGCCACGCAGTTTGCCGACCTTTGGGTCTACTTTGTAGGCCCCTTAATGGGTGGTGCGGTGGCTGCGCTGTTGGACCGCTGGCTGGGAGCATAGCAAGACGGCGAAAAGCGCAGGCTGAGCCCAGTTGGAACGGCCACCCGCAGCGTGGCGAACACCAACCAGAGTCAGAGCGCAAAAGCGAGAATCCGCGGGGGCATCACCAGTTTCTCCCTTCCATCCGGCCAGGCTAACCGTCTCGAGGTCCGGCGGCAAGCAGGTTGGCTTGAGCCGGTCGCAGCCAGCCAGTATAATCACCAGTACAATAAAAAACACGATGTGCGCGGGGATCAGTACTGTTTACGCTTCTGTGGAGAGAGCCGCCGGCTGGTGCGAGGCGGACAGGGCCAGACAGGAATCCAATCCGCCGCCCTGCGTAACGCGGGGCACATCGCCCCTGGAGGGACATCTGTCGTAAAGGGGTCGGGTCCGCCCGTTAGCGCGGTCAGAGGCCGCTTTACGCGGCGAATGCAGGTGGTACCACGGTCGCCCCCTCGTCCTGCGAAGGAGGGGGCGTTTTCTCATTCGAGCAGGGAGGTTGTCGATGATTGACATTCGGTTAATTCGGGAGGAGCCCGAAGTGGTCCGCGATGGCTTGGACAGGCTCGGAGCCGAGGCGCCGATCGACGAGATCATCCGTTTGGACGAGCGCCGGCGCGAGTTGCTTCAAGAGGTGGAAGAACTCCGTCACCGGCGCAATGTAACCTCTGACAAAATTGGCAAGATGAAGAGCCAGGAGGAACGGCAGCCGCTCATCGAGGTCATGCGCGAGGTCAACGATCAGATTGGCGAGCTGGAAGAGAGCTTAAAGGCCGTCGAGCACAAGCTCAAGGCAGACATGCTTCAGGTCCCGAATATGCCGCACGAGTCCGTTCCTGTTGGCGCCGATGACAGTGAAAACGTGGTGCTTCGGCAGGAGGGCGAGCCGAAAACACTGGATGATTTCGGTTTCGACCCCAAGCCGCATTGGGATTTGGGGCATGAGCTGGGCATCCTGGATTTTGAGCGCGGTGTCAAGCTTTCCGGCACCCGATTCTATGTACTGGCCGGCGCTGGCTCGCGACTTCAACGGGCGCTGATTCAATGGATGCTGGATTTGCACACCCAGGAGCATGGCTACAAAGAGGTCTATCCTCCCTTCATCGTCAAGGAGGAAGCCATGTGGGGGGCGGGGCAGCTGCCCAAGTTCCGGGATAATATCTACCGTGACGCGGAGGAGGACTTCTGGTTGATTGGTACCGCCGAGATCCCGCTTACAAATCTGCACCGTGATGAGATCATCGAGGCCGAAGAGCTGCCCCGAAAGTACGTCGCCTTCACACCCTGCTTCCGCCGCGAGAAATTCTCGGCCGGACGTGACACCCGCGGTATAAAGCGGGGCCATCAGTTTGACAAGGTTGAGATGTATAAATTTGCTCGACCGGAGGATTCTTACGAGGAGTTGGAGTCGCTCTTGAACAACGCGGAGGAGGTCTGCCGTCGACTTGGCATACCCTATCGGGTGGTTCAGATGGTGACGGGCGATCTGGGTTTTACCGCTGCCAAGAAATATGACATCGAGCTCTGGGCGCCTGGCTGCGGCGAGTGGCTCGAGGTGAGCTCGTGCTCCAACTGTGAGTCCTTCCAGGCCCGGCGCGCCAACATCCGCTATCGACCGGAGCCGGACGCCCGACCGCGTCATCTGCATACGCTCAACGGGTCGGGGCTGGCGCTGCCGCGGACGGTAATCGCCATCCTGGAGAACTTCCAGCAGCAGGACGGCTCGGTTGTCGTGCCCGAGGTGCTGCGGCCGTATATGGGCGGCCTGGAGGTTATTAGGCCTGAGGCTGGCTTGTGAGTGAGCTGGGCCTAACGCTGCTGGCTGGCCTCCTGATGCTCGTCGGCGTGGTCGGCGTGGTGGCGCCGGTGCTGCCTGACGCGCCGCTGGTTTGGCTGGCGGCGCTGGGTTATGGGCTGCTGGTGGGCTGGGGCCGCCTTGGGCCTTATCTTTTCGTGCTCATCACCTTCCTGGGACTCGCGGCTGCTGCTGCGGAGATCTGGGGCAGCACCCTGGGGGCGAAGGCCGGTGGAGCTTCAATTTGGGGCGTATTGGCTGGCTTGCTGCTTGGCCTGATTGGACTGATCTTTCTGGGGCCGCTCGGCGGGATCGGAGGCCTTTTGCTGGGAACCTTCTTGGTGGAGCTCATTCGTGTCCGGGACACCAGACAAGCGGCCCGGGGAATGCTGGGTATGGGGGTCGGCTTTGGCATGTCCATACTGGTTAAGCTGGGGTTGGTGGTGTCGATGGTGGTGGTGTGGATCGTTTGGGTGGTTGTGGGTTAAGAGAGTTGAAAGTTAATAGTCCAGAGTTAAGAGTTAAGAGCGTAAAGTCGATATTGATAATGAAGCTGGATGCTCTGTATGTTGGCGGATGCTCAGCCGGGGTTGAAGAAGGACATGCCAATGCCGAGGCGGTCGAGTCCTTCCTCAGCCCAGTAGGTGACCATGGTGGAGGGGTCTTCAATGGCCTTGAACAGCGGACCGATGGCCTCGGGGGCCTCCATCAGCGCCATGGCACGGACGGCTTGAATGCGCACCCTGGCGTCCGGATGCTTGGCGGCACGGCTGAGATCAGGGATGGCGGCGGCGCCAATGGCAGCCAGCGCATCCGCCGCCAGGCGGTTTAGCAGTTGATCTTCGTACTCCAGTTGTGTGATAAGCGGTTGAATAGCGTGTTCGGTGGGCTGTTTGGAGAGGCCAAGGGCTGCGCACTGCCGAATACTGGGATCTGGATCAGATAGCGCCTCGGTCAAAAGCTCGCGGGCTTTTGGCTGTGGGAAGGCCGATAGCGCCCGTGTCGCCCACCAGCGCTGATCGTCGATGGGCGAATGCAGCAGGCTGTGCAGCGCTTCTATCGCCTCTTTTTTGTGGACCGTGAGCGCTGGAACCGCCGCCTCAGCCCGGGCGTCGTCGCCCGAGGTCAGGTCCGAAAGCAGCTGCTCCAACGTGGCCACCGGCTATTCTTCGGGGGGCGGGACCGGGAGCTCATCCTCAGGGGTGTCAACCCACTTGTCGCCTTCATCGATGAGCATCACCGGAATGTCGTCACGAATGGGATATTTGCGACCGCAGTCGGGCTCCTGGCAAACCAGCCAGGAATCATGCACCAACTCGAGTTCGCCCTCTTTATCCTGGACGCAAGCCGGGCAGCGCAGTATTTCGAGCAGGTCCTCGCTAATCATGTTTTCTCCTTGGGTCGCGCTCCATTTTAGCACGAGCCCGTTGGGCTCCAATGAGGTCAGTCTTCGGTGTTGGCGTCGTCCGGAAGATCGGTGCCGGGGCCATATTCGTAGATCGCCCGCCAAGGCAGATAGTGTGTTCGGATAACATCGTCGTGGAGAACTGTGCCGTCGCGCTCCACAGTTCGGGTGACGACGACATCCATGCCGTCGGCTTCAAAGTCGACCTGCTCAATTTCCCCCTTCTCCAGGTCTTTATTTTCCTTATAGAGCGACTCGGGGGCTTCAACTTCATTCTTGGGTCCACTGCTGCTCCAGTCAACGGTACGGCCGTCAGAAGTGGAGTAAAACTTCCACAGCAACTGGCGGTTGTTGTACGTATAGGTTTCCAGCAGCAGCCAGTGTTCGCTGTCGTTGGTGAACCTGAAATCCACCAGGGGCACGAATACGGTGGCGTCGAGGCCGGGTCCGGGAGAATTAGGCCCCTGCTCGTAGTACAGCACACGGTAGGCATGGGGGTGGCGCTCGTCAATTTGGTAGCCGCCGAAGAAGGCCGCCCGGAAAAGGGTGGTGCTCACCTGGCAGACACCTCCGCCAACGCCCTTAATGGTGCGATCGCCGTAAATGATCAGCGCCTCAGCGTAGCCTTTATCCAGGCTGATATCGCCCAGCACCTCCGCCATGGACAGCGTTTCGCCGGGAGCCAGCAGCAGTCCGTGGAAGGCGGAAGCAGCGGTTTCGATGTTTTGAATGCGGGCTGCGCTCGAGCCGGAGAAATAGGTGGAGACCGCGACCACATTCTCTGTTATGCCCAGCTCTTCGCCGGTGGCATCGGAGGTGACAGCCGGATCGGTGGTGTCAAAAGCGAGCTCGACGGAGTTTTGACCGGACTCAATTCCTTCATTGATGGCCTGGACGCTGGCCTCAAGATTGAGCTGCCGGCCGATGACGGCGGGTTCGAGCAAATCAAGCTGCCGGGTGTCGTCGTTAAAGATGAACCTCGCGTTTTCAGGCGATTGCTCGAGATCGGGGCCGGCTGGTTCAAGAATCTCACGCAGTTGACCCTCCTCCAAGCGCAGGGCGTATCGCCCCTCATCTTCGAGTGGTTCGAAATAGAGCATGC
Source organism: Anaerolineales bacterium (assembly GCA_046537745.1). Lineage (GTDB taxonomy): Bacteria > Chloroflexota > Anaerolineae > Anaerolineales > E44-bin32 > DASWJQ01. The sequence goes on from JBKHKF010000156.1 coordinate 6,203, forward strand.
CGGCGACCTGCTCGGGAGCAAGCTGGATGGGATCGGCTCCCTCGGCTGTGAGTTCCAGCGGTGCGTTCAGAAGCTGTTGGGCTCTGGCGGCGTCAGCCTGCGCGTCGAGCACAAGCGGTGGTGAATCAACGACCACGAGCTCGATTTGGGCATCGTGCATTTTGGCGACCGGGGCTTCAATCAAATCCAGCGTGGAATCGATTTCGAGCTGGCGTCCTATCTGGCCCGGGCTTGCGCTGGCCGTCGTGCCCTGCACCTCAACACGGGATTCAATAGTGGGCTGATCGATCTGAACGGCCAGGCC
>JBKHKF010000157.1:0-6487 GCA_046537745.1 Anaerolineales bacterium
TCCCGCTTTCTCCTGATTCCGCCTCGGCTTATAATGCCTGCTGTGCCTACGCCTTTTAGTCATGTGATGGTCGCTGAAGAAATCCTGCAGCATGAGGGACTGCCCGCCCACATCAAAGAACACCTTCAGGCTGCACGACCTGCCTTTCTGCTGGGAAATACGGCGCCCGATCTCGGCAGCCTGCGGCGCCGGGCTCGGCATGAGACTCATTTCTTCCAGGTCCCGGTGATCCAGCAGCGGCCGGCCCATCTGCGCATGCTGGACCACTACGCTGAGCTGGCCGATCCCGATGATTTACCCAGGGATCAGGCCGCCTTTATTGCGGGCTATTTGGCACACCTGTGGCTCGATCAGGCCTGGATTCTGCAGGTGTTCCAGCCTTTCTTCGGCGCAGGGGATCTGCCTGGCAGCTTCCAGGAAAGGCTCATTGAGCACAATCTAATTCGAGCCGCGATTGATGAGGAACACCGGCAGCACCTGCCCGTGGATTTGAGTGATATCTTGATCAGTGCGGAGCCGGATTCTTGGCTGCCTTTTGCTTCCGACAACAGCATCCGCCGCTGGCGCGACCACCTGGCAGAGCAAGTGGGCCCCGAGGGTCAAATTCACACAATTGAGGTCTTTGCTGAAAAATTGAGCATGCCCAGCGAGGATTTCTCGGCCAGGCTGAATTCAGCAAAGGCGATGCAGCGGATCCTGGCAAGGGTTCCGGAGGATCATATTCAGCAGCTATTTGCGACCGCAGTCGAACACTCGGTGGAGCTTGTGCACTACTATTTGGAGGGAAGAACTGAGCAGGCTCCCAGGAGCAGCCAGCCGGTGCACCAGCTCGCCGTCTACCCCGGTGATGGGGAGGAAGCAACATGAGAATTATCGAGCGATCGGAGTTTCGAAACGATGAAGGCGAGATCACCCTGGAAGACCGAATCCGGGGCACGCTGCGGTTTGGCTTCAGTTGGTATGGTGATATGCAGGCTCAAGAGCAGTTCTCTGTTCGGTTGCAGCGACACCTCTCCGATGAGCATCTTTTGATCCGGAACGCTCAACTGCCTGACACCGACCTGATCGTGCCTCTAATCCTGCTAAGCCCACAAGGCGTTCGTACCATCCTCGCTTCCAACAAAAAAGGCATCTTTAGAGCGAAGAAGGATAAGTGGTATAGCTTCAACAGCCGAGCTCGCCGCTTCCGGCCGACCCGACCCAACATGCAATCCCTGGCGATCTCCTATGCTCAGTCCGTGCACGCCTACCTCCAGAGGCACGGCGTGCCGCTGCCCGAAGTGGAACCGGTGCTGGCTTTCACCGACCCCAAAACCCACGTGGATACCGCCCAGCCGGAAGTCCGGATCGTGCAAGCCGACGCTTTTGATCATTTCGCTTCGAACCTGCAGAAGTTTCAGGCGCTTATGGACCAGGAGGACATTCGAGATCTAGCGGAATTGATTCTGGATCTCCAAGCGACCGAACCCGAGTCCGCAGCGCAGGACGCTCCGGAGAACATTGAGGGTGAGGAGGAGGCAAAACCTCGACCGCCTGCGCCCGATGAGATTGACCCCTTCCGACTTGAGGACTCCCCCGCGGCGCAGCGCAGCGGAGCCGGCCAACTAAATTTTTCACGCAACCAATGGATCCTGCTGGGGCTGCTTGCGCTGATGGAATTCCTGATCATCATTGTCCTGGCGGCTCTCATCTTTTCGAACGTCATCCTCTAGGCCGAAAGGCGCCTCCGTTGCCACCCAGACTCTCTATCATCATCCCCGCCCATAACGAAGAGGAGCGCCTCCCCAGGACCTTGCCGCAGATACTTGGACATCTAGACAGCCGGCCTTACTCATCGGAAGTCATACTTGTTGACAGTGGAAGCCACGACCGCACCGCCGAGATTGGCCGGGCCTATCAAGAAACACGGGAGGATTTTCGGCTGATTCGCGTGGAGCGACCGGGTAAGGGGTTGGCTGTTAAGCGGGGTATGCTGGCAGCCACCGGCGAGTACCGCTTCATCTGTGACGCGGACTTATCCATGCCCATCGATCAGGTGGACCGGTTCTTCCCGCCGGAGCTCGAATCAAGCCAGATCGCCATCGCCTCCCGGGAAATCGAAGGCTCTGTCCGCTACGATGAGCCGGCCTACCGGCATTTGATCGGCCGGGCTTTCAACACGCTGGTCCGTTTGCTGGCTATCCCTGGGATACAGGACACACAATGCGGTTTCAAGTGCTTTCGGGCCGACATCGCCGAGGACCTTTTCCGCATGCAGCGCCTGGAGGGATGGACCTTTGACGTCGAAATACTTTATGTGGCTCTCAAGCGCGGCTATCGAATCGAGGAGGTCCCGATCCCCTGGTATTATTTCCCGGGAAGCAGAGTCCATATCGTCCGTGATTCCATAGCCATGTTCCTTGACCTCTTCCGCATACGATTAAACGACCTGCGCGGTGTTTATGACCGCTAACATCGCCTCCCCGGGATTGACGTACGAGCGTGCGCTCTATGCGCAGGGCGTGGAGCCAATCGCAGGCATTGACGAAGCCGGACGGGGCGCGCTTGCAGGACCCGTAGTGTCCGCGGCCGTCGTGCTGCCAATGGATCGATCAGATCTTCAGGAACGTCTCTGCGACGTTCGCGATTCAAAAGAACTTGATGCCAGACAGCGGGAGCGATGTTTTCAAAGCATCACACAGGTGGCGGTGGCCTGGGCGATCGGGTCTGCCAGCAATCATGAAGTGGATCAGCTCGGATTGATCCCAGCCACCAGGCTGTCGATGCGGCGAGCTCTGACCGCTTTGGATTCGGAGGCGCACTACCTGCTGCTGGACTACATGATCCTGCCCGAAGAAGAGCGGCCGCAGACGAGCCTGACGAAAGGAGATTCAATCTCCCTGTCCATCGCTGCCGCCTCCATCGTGGCCAAAGTCAGCCGCGACCTGGAGATGATTCGTTGGGATGAGCAAATCCCCGGCTATGGCTTCTCCCGACATAAAGGCTATGGAACCTCCGAACACCGCCTGGCGCTTGACCGGCTCGGTCCCTCTCGATTGCATCGCCGCAGTTATGCCCCAGTGGCTAAAGTTTGTGATAAAGCTCACGAATGGGCCGATTGACCACACTTTTCCAGGAGTTATTACACTAAACATAACCGCACCAAGGAGTTGATACTTGGTGAAAACCAGATTAGATACACGGAGACCCACCTTGAGCATCCAAGCATTTTTCGATCCAAAGAGTGTCGCCGTGATCGGGGCTTCGACCTCGCCCGGAAAACTTGGGTACTCCGTCCTCGAGAATCTTATTGAAGGCGGATTCCAGCAAGGCGGACGGTCGTTATACCCCATCAACCCTTCTGCCGAGGAAATCCTGGGACTGAAGGTCTATCCCAATGTCACGGACGTACCCGAGGATATTGACCTGGCCGTCATTGTGATCCCGTACCAGATTGTCCCCAGCGCTCTCAGGGATTGCGGCGAAAAAGGCATCCCTTCGGCTGTTGTTATTACGGCCGGATTCCGCGAAGCAGGGCGCGAAGGGCTGCAGCGCGAACTTGAACTCATTGACATCGCCGAACAGTACGGCATCCGCCTGGTCGGGCCAAACTGTCTTGGCGTCATCGACACCTTCACGCCGCTGAATGCCTCCTTTTCCGCCGGGATGCCGCCCAGCGGCCCGATGGCGTTCATGTCACAATCCGGCGCATTGGGCACAGCTATCCTGGATTGGGCCATGGCCGGGCGATTGGGCATGAGCAAGTTTGTATCCTTGGGAAATAAGGCCGACGTCAGTGAAGTTGACCTGATGAGGGCCTGGGCAGATGACCCAAACTCGAACGTCATTTTGATGTACATCGAAGGGCTCCCCGACGGCCAGGCGTTTATTCGGACAGCGCGTGAGGTCTCTAAGAAGAAACCGCTGGTGGCCGTCAAATCCGGCATTACCCAGGCCGGCTCGCGCGCCGTGAGTTCGCACACCGGCTCGTTGGCTGGTTCGGAGCAAGCCTATCAAGCCGCTTTCAATCAGGCTGGCGTGCTCCGGGCCGACTCGCTTCAAGCGATGTTCGATTATGCGCGCGGTTTCGGCTATCTGCCGCCACTGCGAGGCAACAAGGTGGCCATCATCACCAACGCTGGCGGCCCCGGTATCCTCGCCACCGACGCGCTGGAACGCTCGGGGCTCAAACTGGCCGAAATCAGCGGCGACCTGCGAGAGGAACTCATGAGCGGCCTCCCTGAGGCAGCCAGCGCGGCCAACCCTATCGATGTGCTCGGTGATGCGAAAGCCGATCGGTACCGCTTCGCCCTGGACAAAGTGATGTCGGCCCCTGGCGTGGATGCCGTCATCGTCATTCTGACACCGCAAGCGATGACCGAGATCCGGGAAACAGCCGAGGCCGTGCTGGAAGTGGCCAAGAACTCCGAAATCCCCATCATCCCATGTTTCATGGGTGAATCGAGGATTAAACAAGGGACTGAACTCCTGGAAGCTGAGAGAATTCCAAACTTCACTTTCCCCGAACAGGCCGCCAAGGTGCTTCAAGCATTGCTGACCCACGAGCGCCAACGCCAGGAGCCCTTGCCGGAGTTTGAAAGCTTCGAGGTGGACGCCGAGGCCGTGGCTGAAATCTTCCAGCGGGTCCGATCCGAGGGCCGTGTCACCATCGGCGATTCAGAAGCGCGGGATATCTTGACTGCCTATGACATCGAGATTCCTGCCTCCGAGCTGGCGGAGAGCGCGGACGAGGCTGTGGATATCGCCAGTGAAATAGGATACCCGGTGGTACTGAAGGTTGCATCCCCCGACATCCTGCACAAGACCGACGTCGGCGGCGTTAAAGTCAACCTGGAAAATGCCACGGATGTTCGCGATGCCTTCGACCTGATCACCTATCGCGCCCATCGGTATCTGCCCGAAGCCCGCATTTGGGGCTGCCTGGTTCAAAAGATGGTCCCGGAAGGCCTTGAGATCCTGATCGGCATGAATCGGGATCCACAATTCGGCCCTCTGGTCACCTTTGGACTCGGCGGCATCTACGTTGAAACCCTCAAAGATGTAAGCTTCAGGGTGGCGCCTTTCTCCCGGAAGGAAGCTGAAGAGATGCTGACGGAGATCCGAACCTCCGCCCTGCTCGACGGCGTTCGAGGTGAACCGCCAGTGGATAAAGAATCTCTATTGGACACACTTCTAAGGATCGGCCAGCTGGTCCAGGACTTCCCGGAGATCACCGAGCTTGATATTAATCCATTCATCGTGTACGAACGGGGCCAAGGGGGAATTGCTATTGACATGCGGCTTGTCCTCAAGAGCGGCGAGGACAAGAGCGACTCATCCGATGATCATAAGTCTGGGAGCGAATGATGAAATCCATTTACATCACCTCCGTTGAACCCTATTCGGGCAAGACCGCCTTCGTGCTCGGCTTAGGGAAGTTACTGAAGGCAAAGGGCCTGACCCTCGGTTATCTCAAGCCGATGAGCACCCAGCCCTGGCGAACTCCAGAAGGCGAACTGGCTGATGAGGACGCCAATTTTGTGAACGAAACGCTGGAACTTGGCATGGAAACCACCAGTCTGGCGCCCGTCATCGTCACGCCCGAACGCTTGCGCGAGAAACTTCAAGAGAAGGATACAGAGGGCGCGCTTCTCGATAAGATCAGCGAGTCTGCTCAAGAACTCGGTGAGGGGCGGGACGCGTTATTGGTGGAGGGCGGCGCCAGTCTTCGCGAAGGTTATGCCATGGGCCTTTCCAACCTGAAAGTTGCCCAAAGGCTTGGTGCGCCGGTCGTGGTGTTGGTTAAGTACCGGGGCGATATGGAATTAGTCGATGATGCCCTGACGGCCCAGTTCAGACTGGGCGATCAACTGCTCGGCATCATTTTTAACCACATCCCAGAAGAAGCGGTGGATTTTGTACTCAACACCGCTAAGCCCTTCCTCCAGCGCCAGGACATCAATGTGCTGGGCTGCTTACCGCACGTGCCCAAACTCTCCGCGATGGCCATGCCCGAGCTCATGGATCGGGTTAAAGCCGAGGTGATGACGGAGAATGTCCCGCTGGACGCGCTGATCGAGAACTTCACTGTCGGGGCAATGAACGCTGAAGCCGCCCTCTCCCGCTTCCGGCGCCAGCAAAATAAGGTGGTCATCACAGGCGGCGACCGCACCGACATCCAACTTGCCGCGCTTGAAACTTCGACGGCTGCCATCATTCTGACCGGCAACATTAAGCCCAGCCCGCTGATCCTGGATCAGGCTGAAAAACTAGGTGTGCCGGTGTTGCTGGTGGAAACCAACACCATGGAAACGGTAGAAATCATTGAGAAATTCATGGGCAAGACTCGGCTCGGCCAAACCGAGAAACTGGAGACATTCCAGAAGCTCATGGAGGAGAATATTCGTTTGGATGAAATCTACGAGGTACTCGGCGTTGATTGAGCCCGGCCGCTAGGCAAGGGTAGCTCGAGTTCCATGGCGCGATTTGCAGAGGGCAGCCACAGAAT
>JBKHKF010000158.1:0-6477 GCA_046537745.1 Anaerolineales bacterium
GGCAATTTGTCGTTGGCGATGAAGTTGATGAATTATTTCAAGCTGCCGGCGGATTAGGAGCTCTGAGCACGGAGCTCTGAGCTCTGTGCTAATCTGTCTTGTGGTAAAATCTCATTCGTCTGCCCCCATCGTCTAGGCTGGCCCAGGACGTAGCCCTCTCAAGGCTAAGACCGGGGTTCAAATCCCCGTGGGGGCACAGGCGCCAGGCCGCTCATCCGTCGGATGGGCGGTTTTTTTGTTTATCAGGCGACGAAAGCTCTTTACACGGATGGATCCGGCTGGCTAGCGTACTTGAGGTGATCGGCATGATTTTGCTGCCGGCGGCAGGCATATCCAGGTCGTGCGTTCAGCACCCCAAAAAAAGAACCCCCCGGGAAGCCCGAGGAGTTCTCAGCTCAACCGATCAGGAGGAGAGTGTCGGTTGTGGCTAACAAAATTGGAACTCGCCTATCCGGCGAGTTCTTCGCTTACGGTTCGACCAAGGGCTCCCTGGCTCTTGAGACGATCGGCCAAGACGGATCGGAGCAAGTCCAGTGCGTCGATAATCCGATCATCCCTCAATGAGTAGGAAACCGCCTGCCCTTCGCGCTCGGAAGTGACCAAGCCACGTTCCCTCAATACCTTGAGATGTCTGGATACAGTTGGCTGGGGCAAATCGAGCACCTCGCTCAACTCGCTGACATGGTGTGGTGCCTCAGAGAGCGTGTAGAGTATAAAAATTCGATGTTGATCCGCCAACGCGCGGCAGATTTGGGCGTGAAGCAGGTCGATTTCTTCTCGTAGACTATGGTTCATCGCGCTGTGCTCCCTGGGCACTATTGAAAGGATATGCGGATATTCGCAATCCTTATGCCTTGAATATAGATGCCTCCCATGTCATCTACTAGTGACAGTTGTCACAAACGCTGGGTGACATATTCGGCGTTGGACACGGATCAAGATCCCGGCACCTCCTCGGCACTGGGATGGCAATTGATCCAGGCATTGCTGCCGGATTCAAGATAGACATGAATCGTTTCTTGATAGGCCAATTCACCTGTGAGTGGATAGCGCGTGGCCACACTGGTGATCCCGGATGGGTCCGGCTGGAGGCTGGCTGTCGGCTCAAGGCCGCCCGGTTGGCACTGGGGGCCCATGAGCACTACTTCCGAGCTTTCGACAGCGGTAAAAACCGGATCGTCGGTGTCGGGGCTCTCGAGATCGAGCGCACCCTCCACGGTCGGTTCAAACTGGTTGAGCAGTTGATCCACCTGCTCTCCGGACATGCTGCAGGCGGAGAGCAGCAAGGTCATCAGGGTGATGTCTGCGATGTCAAAGTTTCGTTCCTCCGAGAAAGGCGACAGACCCGGAATGATGGCAGCTGAAGCAGCGGGTTGGGGGAAATGGAGGGAGGAATATAGATGCCATTCGTGAGGCGACACCGCATTACTGCGGAACAATGACCGTGTCAAATGAGAGCAAGGACCCGACAGGTGAAAGGACCGGCTTTTACCCGCAGGAGCTTGGGATTATGAAAGTAGACAGTGATTCCGAAGCCAGTTACTCGATCTCGGCAGATGGTATGACCAGGCGCTGCCCGACATAGATCAAGTTGTCTTCCAGATCGTTGGCTTCCCGGATGGCCTCGACCGAAACTCCATAATTAAGCGAAATCCGGAACAGATTCTCATCTTCCTGCACCACGTGGATGGTGGAACTGGCGGTGGTGGAGGAAGGAGTTGGAGCCTGAGTCCGGGTCGGTGTAGGAGTCAGGCTGGCAGTGGAGGAGGGTTCCGCTGTGCCTTCGCCGGTCTCCGCTGTGGCCTCCAAAGTATCCTGTGTCGCTGTTCGCCCGGGGGCTCGCGCGGGCTCGTCGGCCCGGAGCGGGGGGAAACGGTTCATCGTCACGAAGGCCGTCATGCCCCAGTTCAGATCGAGGTCGAGGCCTGATGGCAGCCCGATGGTGACGGTGTAGGTCACGTTGCCTTGATAGCTGGTGGCGTTGAGCGCCATCTCTTCGATCCAGCCGGTGACCTGTTCATCTGGGAATGCGGCGAACTCAACGTCGACTGACTGGCCCAGGCGGAGATGTACGGCATCTTCCTCGAGCACATCGAGTGTTTCAACCCGCCATTGGGAGGTGTCGGCCAGCAGAATCACGGGCATGCCGGCGGCGGCGACCTCCCCTTCTGTCGTATCGATGGAGATCACACGACCGCTCAAAGGTGCCCTCAGCTGGCTCCGGTTCAGCGCTGACTGGGCCTCCCGAAGTGCGGCCCGGGCTTGATCCACCTGGGCCTGCGCCAGGTCCTCCTCCTCGTCGCTGGCGCGGCTCGGCAGCATCTCCTGCTGTGCCAGGGCGGCTTCCAGGGCCGCTTGTGCTTGATCGAGCTGGGCTTCCAGGGATTCCTTATCGAGCTCGATGAGCAGATCATCTTGCTCAACGTAGTCACCCTCCTCAACTTCAATGGCCACCACCCGGCCCGCGAGTTCGGAGGCGAGCGAGGCTTGCCGCTGCGGCACCACGCGCCCCTCGGCGTTGATGGGCACTTCTGCCGGCTCGACCGGCTGCGGCGTAGGTGTCGGTTCCACCGGCGCCAGGAACTGCTGATAGCCAATGGTCCCTGCAATGACAATCACGATGACGACAAAGGCTCCGATGATGATTCGACCGAGATTCATGATGCTGCTCCTGACTAAAATTCCTTGAGTGAGGAGATAATGGGCCGGCGGGCTGCCCGGATGGCCGGAATGAGCGCGGCGAGCTGGGATATGACCAGTGCAATAATCACCGAGCTGATGAGCGCGCGAGCGGAAAGCTGGTACGAGAGTTCATAATCCATTAAATGCCGGACCACAACAATGAACATTCGAGATAAGACCAGGCCCAAAGCCAGTCCCAGCACGCCCCCTAACAACCCAATGACGCCGGCTTCCGCCAGAATCATCCGGCGGATTTGTTGGCGCGTCATGCCAATGCTGCGCAGCATGGCTATTTCACGCTGACGCTCCATCACACTGATGGCCATGGTGTTGACGACCCCCATAGCCGAGACAGAGACCACGATCAGGGCGAGCGTGTCGAACATGACAAAGGACCGGTCCGTGATTTCGAGGACGACGGCCAGCAAATCCTCCACCACATCGACGGTCAGATTCAACCGATCGCCGAGCTGATCCTCAATGGCCTGGCTGACCCTCTCAGCGGAATAGCCTTCCTGGACTTCAATCAGGAACCGACCGGCACGGCGAACGCCAAAGTCGCGCTCCAAATCCTGCCAGCTGCCATACACCATCAGGCCATTGCCGTTGAAATCCAGTACGACCCCTGCGACCTCATAGGGTTTAGGGCCCCGGGGCGTATCCAGCGTGATTTCATCGCCAATAGCCAGGTTATAGCGGCTGGCCATACTGGTGCTGATCAACACCTTGCCGCCCTCCAGAAGCTGCCGGAAGGCAACGGGTTGGGCATCCTTGCTCGGTTCCTCGAAAATGAATTGACTGATCTCACCACGAGTTTCTGGCTGGATGGCGTCAAAAACAATTTCGTCTTCATGCTGGGCGCCGGTGGTCCAAACCTCAACGATACGCTCGGCGCTGACGAGCCCCACGCCGTCGATGGATTGCAGCCGGTGTGCCACATTGGAGCCCATGCCGACCGGCGACTGAATGATCAAATCACCACCGGTGGCGGCCTCGGTCCAGCGGCTTAAATCATAGCGGAAGCTATCGCCAAGAGAGACGGTGCCGATATTGATGCCGATGCCCAGCATCAGTGTGGCGACGGTGAGCAGGGTTCGGCTCTGAGCGCGCTCAAGGTTGGCTGCGCCGAGGTCGCCGACGGAGCCGAAAGGCAGCCGGATCAGCGGACGGAATCGAGCCGCCAACCAGCGATCGAAGATGGGCACACTTAAGGCTGCACCGAACAGAAAGAGCAGCGCCGAGAAGCTGACGATTGGCCAGGCGATGGATTCGCGCAAAGGAAGATCGTTGAAGACCAGCCAGCCCACCAACAGCAAACCCGGGCCGAAGCGCCAGCTGTAGCGGCGCCAATTGGATCCACCGGATTTTGCCCGCGCGCCCAGGGCTTCCAGCGGTGAAACTCCGGCCGCATCGAGCGCGGGCCAAAGTGCGGAAACGAAAGTGACACCCAATCCAATGAGCAGGCTGCGGATCACGCCGTTAAGGGGGATGGTGAGTGAACTCACTTCGGTGCCGGCTGCAAAGCCCACCGTGGCCGACATGCCCTGGGCCATGCCCAGGCCCATCATCAGGCCGATACCGGAACCAACGACGCTGAGCAGCGCGGCTTCAATGAACACCTGAAACAGCACATCGCGACGGGTCATGCCGATGGCGCGCATCAAGCCGATTAATCTGGTGCGCTCGGCGACATTGATGGCGAAGGTGTTGTAGATCAAGAAGCCGCCGATGAACATGGCGATCGTGCTGAAGAGGTCCAAACCCAATCGGTAGGAGGCCATGCGCTTGGCCAACTCCTCGCCGCGGGCGCCAGGATAGACAACACGAATATCTTCGCCAAGGTCCTTTTCGAGCGACTCACGGGTGGCAGCCAGCTGATTGGCGGATTCGGCGATGGAGTCTTGAAGGACCACGCCGATTTGATCGTAACGGCCTTGTCGATCCATCAGGTTCTGGGCTGCCTCGATGGGGATCCGGGCCACGGCGCCGCCATTGATCAGACCCATCCCAGATTTTTCCATCAACCCGACCACTTTGAACCGCTCGGGGGCCTGTCGTCCCGGGATCAGAACGGTAATTTCATCCCCGAGAGCGAGTTCCTTCTCTTCCGCGTAATCATCCACCAGCACAGCGCTGTAGCGGCTCTCGCCAACTTCGATATCCCGACCAGCGGTTATTCGAACCTGTCGCACGGACCTGTCGAGTTGGGGATCAATCCCCATGAGCAGCAGCGTGCTGCCGGCGTTCAGCGTGCCGGTGACGCTGGTGCTTGCCTGCCACTGGCTCAGCTCATCAGCCAGCAGGGTTTGAGTTTGAACGAGCGGGGCCGCCTGCACCACCTCGGGGCGCTGCTGCACCTGGGTCAGCAAGTCCTCTGAGAAGCCATCGCCGCCGCGCGCCTGATCTTGAATGGTGAGGTCCGCTTTGCCGCCCGCTTCATCAAAGACCTGATTAAAGGAAGCCAGCAGCGAGGCGTTGGTGATGTTTACACCAAGGACGACGGCAACTCCGAGGGATATGCCGGCCGCCGTGAGGGCGGTTCGCCCGAGATGGGAGCGCATATCGCGCAGGGCCAGGGTGATCAGAATGGAGAGGCGGCGCAGCCGGCGGATCACGCTAGAGCTCCTCCAATCGGGCCAGCCGTTCGGCGATTCGTCCGGTGTCAGCGCCGTCACCCACATTCGGGGCGGCATCGACAACCAGCCCGTCCTTCAGATAGACGACCCGATCGGCGTAGGAGGAGGCGCGGGGATCGTGCGTGACCATCACGATGGTGGCGCCCATACCCTTGCGCACCCGGCGCATCAAATCCAGCACGATGGTGCCGGATTGGCTGTCCAGATTGCCAGTGGGTTCGTCCGCCAGCACGATATCCGGATCGGTGACCAGCGCGCGGGCGATAGCCACCCGCTGCTGCTGGCCGCCGGAGAGCTGATCGGGCTTGTGATCTTTTCGATCGGCCAGCAGCACCATTTGCATGAGCGCTTCCATTCGTTCTTTCACTTTCCCCGGATCCCGCCCATCCACCACCAGAGGAAGAGTCACGTTCTCCTCGGCCGTCAGCATCGGCACCAGGTTGAACGATTGGAAGATGAAGCCGATGTGTCTGCGTCGGAGCACGCTCAGCTCGTCATCCTCCATCTCCGACATGGGGCGGCCGCCCAGGGTGACCTCGCCGCTGCTAGGTCGGTCGAGCCCACCGAGCAGGTGCAGCAGCGTCGATTTTCCTGAGCCCGAAGGCCCCATGACGGCGACGAACTCGCCTTTGTGCACCTGAATATCGACTCCGGCCAGGGCTTTCACTTCAACCTCGCCGAGCTGATAGTGTTTTTGCAGGCGCGTGGCCTCCAGCACGATCGGACGGCGGGCGACACGCTCATTGGCCGGCCCTGGGGGTGGGGAGGGATTGACTTGTGGTTCAGGCGTAGGGATGGATTGGCTCATTCACTCTTATCCTTTAAGGTCTGACGCAGCTCGGCATGGGCTTTCCGATCGAGGGGATAGCGGAGCAGCAGCGGGAAGACCAGCAGCAGCAGCACGGCCGGGATGGGCCCGAAGATAAGGCGGATGCCGAGCAGCGCTTCAGCCGTCTGTTCGACGTTGGGAATATAACCAAAGGCTTCCAGGCCGATGCCGACGAGAAAGACACCCAGGGTACGCATGATTTTATCCGTCAGACCATAGACACCATAGTACATCCCCTCACGCCGCTGTCCGGTGGCGAGCTGATCGTGCTCGACGACATCAGGAACCATGGCAAACGGCGCCACCCAGTGGGAGGACAAACCAAGTCCT
>JBKHKF010000159.1:0-6444 GCA_046537745.1 Anaerolineales bacterium
CGTCTCCTCGTCGTCGGTGAGTTCCAGCTCGTCGACGGTGTGTTTAGTTTTGTGCGAGTGGCGGGCGGTGGCCTGCTGATCGGCGGTGTGCTGGGCTGGTTGACGCTGCTGCTTATCCGTCGGATCGACGACCATCTCATCGAAACCACCTTTACCACCGTGTTGGCATTTGGCTCATATCTGGTGGCGGAGCAGTTCCATGTCAGCGGCGTATTGGCGGTGGTGGCGGCCGGGCTGGTCAACGGCAACATCGGCCCGGATGGCATGTCGCCGACCACACGGATTGTGGTACTCAACTTCTGGGAGTACGTGGCATTCCTGGCGAACTCGGCTGTGTTCTTGCTCATCGGTCTCGATATGGAAGTGCCGGCGTTGGTCAACAATTGGCAGCCCATTCTCTGGGCGATCGGAGCGGTGTTGTTGGCACGCGCAATTGGCATTTACGGGCTGTCAAGACTGGGCAGGGACATGCCGCGCGAATGGCGTCACGTGATGTTTTGGGGCGGCTTGCGCGGCGCCATCGCATTGGCTCTCGCCTTGAGTCTGCCTTTCGAGCTAGGCCCGGAGCGCCGAACCGTCATCATCATGACATTCGGCGTTGTACTGTTTACCCTGGTCGTTCAGGGGCTCACGATGGGCAGCCTTATTGAATGGTTGCGGCTGGTGGTCCGGAGCGACGAACAACGTGAATATGAAATGAGGCACGCCAGGGCACTGGCCGCCCAGGCGAGCTTTGATCATTTGCAGGAGATGAGCCGCGATGGCTTGATTTCCGCGCACACCTGGGAAGTGCTGAAGCCAATGCTGCAGCGGCGGACCGATGCGCTCACGAAGGCGGTACAGGAGACGCTGCGCAACTCCCCAGAACTCGAGGTTGAGGAGATGACCACAGCGCGACGTGAATCGCTGAGGGCCCAGCGGGGCATGCTATCAAGCTTGCGGCGGGACGGAATTATCGCCGAGGAGATCTATGGAGAGCTAGTGACCGAGGTGGATGCAGCGCTGGATTCAGGTACGACCTTCTGGTCACGGTCGATCCTCGCCAGTCCGCACATGGAGAAGATCCGCAGTATGCTCGCGGCGGTTGTACAGCAGCGAGATCTGGAATCGGTCAGCAATGCGCTGGCCCTCCAGGGCGTTCCGGTGACGCGGGTTGACAGCCAGGGCGGCTTCTTGCGACAGCGGAATCATATATTATTCGTCGGTCTTCCCGATGGAATGCTGGGTGAAACGATCGAGACCTTGCAGAGGGCGACCCAACATCGCGTGGAGTTTCTGCCGAGTCCGCTCCAGTCACTGGAGGGTGGCAGCCGGGAGGTCGAAGTGCATGGCGCGGTGGTCTTCCTGTTTGATGTTGATCGCTACGAGGAGATATAGGCATGAAGATGCTGATCGTAATTCTGCGTGATGAGGATGCGGAAACGGTTCTGGAGGCGCTGATCGAGGAATCTTTTGGCGTCACCCGGATCGCCACCACTGGTGGGTTCTTTCGGCGCGGCAACACAACGTTGATCATTGGGACTGAAGATGAACGGGTTGATGAAGTGTTCGGCGTGATCGATCAACATGCTGGGGAGCCCGAGGATCCGACGCATCGCCGCGCGACGGCCTTTGTGCTGAATGTGGCGGATTTTAAGAAGCTGTAGTGCGCTTGCGATTTGTAATCATGAAGCCCCCTTGGTCCAGGGGGCTTTTATTATTCGGGGCGGTGCAGCTTAGCGTAGTCCTGATCGTAGTAAAGCAGCGGTGACCCATCGGAGGGGACATCGCTCTCTTCCACAAGGCCGATAAAAACCGTATGGGTTCCCAGTTCATAGCTGGCGGAAACCTTACAGTCCATGAAGGCAAGGCAGCCTTCGGGGATGGGATTGCCGAGATCTGTGGTGAAGAAATCTACTCCTTGAAACCGATCGTCGTCCTCCCCGAGCCGCCCGGCAAACTGATCGGACAGTGAGCGCTGTTCTTCTGACAGGATCGCCACGGCGAAATGATTGATTCGGCCCACTAATTCGTTGGTCCTGCTGGTGTTTTCAAGTGAGACGAGGATGTAGGGAGGTTCCAGCGATACGGAGGCAAAGGAGCTAACGGTCATGCCATGACGCAGGGAGCCTTCTGCAACGGTAACCAGGGTGATCCCGGAGGCCCACTGCCGCATGGCACGGCGCATCTGGTTCGGTGAAATTGGCATGAAGTCGCTCCATTCAGGTCCTCAAGGGATTCGGAGGATCATCATATCATGGGCCTGCGATGGTCCAGGCCTGATCCCAATCATCCCCATAAATGGTTGTCATCACCGCTGGCGCAACGGATGTAAGGTCCGACATCTGTCTTGTGAGCTTCTGCCGGAGTGTCCTGGGACCGATCAGGAGCCCGGGGACTGGATTCAACGTGTGCCCTCGAACTCGCATGTCCTCCATGTTGCCATGATCGGAGGTCAGCAGGATTAGGTCCGGTCTGTCCTCCCAGGCGGAGATCACGCCGCCCAGTACATCATCAAAGGATTCCATCAAGCTGACGGCCCGGTCAAAGGCCTGCTTGTGTCCAGCGTAGTCGCTGGCCCAGTAGTCGAAGAAGGCGAGGTCCAAATCAAACGAGATCTCCGCCAGCAGTTCCCCCGCCTTAGGCCCCTCGTACACCGGAATATCTGGAAACTCGGTTCTGGCGGTCCAGCCGGCGCCGGTGAAATCGGCTGACATGGCTTTTCCATTGCGAAGGTCTTCGGTGGTCATGAGCGGGATACCGGCTTCGTGGACGGCCAATGGTACGGCGGAGAGAAGCCGGCGGCCGGAATCGATGGCCTCGAAATATTGAGGTGGGTAGGCATTGACCAGGCGGGCCTGGCCATCCCGACGCCGGATGCGGCAGAAAAGGTTGTCTTGCTTGATGAAGGCGGCTACCTCGGGGTTGGGTTTCGGGCCGTAGTGGCGACCGATAGCAGCCGGAACGTTCTTGCCTGTGAGCAGGACGGCCTGGCCAGTCGCCGATTGAGGTGTTCCCTCCACTCCGAGCTGCGCGTCCAGTGAAATCAGCGAGGCTTTGTCGCCTTCGAAAGGCGCAGCTTCCAAGACCATCGGCTGGCCGTCCAGCAGACTGCGCAGGTTTGGCATGGCGGCGGCCGCGAGCGGGTTGATGCTCTCGTCAGCTGAGCCGAGGCCGACGCCGTCCATGAACAGGAAAAGGACCCGAGCCATCAAGATTCTCTTAGGAAAGTGAACCAGGCTGAGGGACGTTCATTAAAGTGTCCGTGCTCCACAGTCTCCAAGCGGAGGCCTTCGCCAATAGAAGTCAAAATGAAGGACTCCTTGGGCCAGTTGCGAGGCGTCTCCTGACCTTTATCAAGGAAGGAATAGAGCAGGAAGGTTCCTCCGGGAGCGAGAAGCCTGGGGAGTTGGCGGGCGTACTCTCGACGCTGGCTTTCATCCAGGGCATGGAAGCAGCCGATGTCAAGGGCCAGGTCGTATGGTGGTTGAATCTCTTCAAATTCATTCGCTTTGGAGGCGTCGCCTCGCAGGAACGTGATATCCGAACCGGCCAGCTTTGCTTTGATGCGCGCCTTGAGTAGGGCCAGCATTGAAATGTCGATGGCCTCAACCTGCCAGCCGTGCTGAGCAAGCGTGATGGCGTTGGTGCCGGTGCCACAGCCAAATTCAAGGGCCCGTCCAGGCGGATGATCGGCTATGAATTCCATCAGTTCTGGCGGCGACACTCCGCTGTCCCAGGGCGTATTCCCCAGCAAATACCGTTTCTCAAACTCGAAGTGGATGGACATCAATCCTCCAACTCGGCCTGAATGCTTCGGGAGTCGAGAGCGCCAAAAGTGCGGAGGACAGCCTCGCCGTCAGGATCAAAAAGAAGGAATGTGGGGGTCACCCTTGATTGAAATTCGCGCGAGATCTGTTGACCAACGGGGTCTTGGATATTTACTCGAATTATCTCGAGCTGAGGATTGGAGTCTTCCAGCCGGTCCACCGAGGGTTTGGCGGCGGCGCAGGCAAGGCAGTAGGGACTCTGAATTTCCAAAAGCAGGTGTCCTTCAGCTTCAAGAGCAGACTGGAATTGTGAATAATTGCTGATGTCGGAAGCGCCAGGGTTGAAGGTGACCAACGCGAAAGTGATGCCGACAGTGAAGGAGAGCAGCGCCATCAGATCCCCGGTATCGATTCCGTTTCTCGAGAGAAATATCAACAGCACAACACCCGCGGCAGCCGCGAGCAAGAGAAACGAATAATGATTGATAAAAGCCGCCATGTGGCCGTCCTCTCCCGGTGAGGGATTGTAACATTTATGAGCATCCCACTCCCCCTGCCCGGTCTTCAGCTGGTATCTCGCGGTTGGCGTTGGGAATCCAGGACACTGAAACCAGATCGAAGCGACAGGTACTTCTGATGGGCCAGGCACTTAAACTGCAGCGGCAAGAGAAATGAGCTTGCTTGTTCTGGGCCTGCCGAAGGGCCCCGCGCGGGGCTGTTTTGAGGACTGTGTACTTCGCCTGGCCCAGGGCTATGAGCTCAGAGCTTGGAGTGCAGAGCCAAACATGTTTACTCCGGCCTTTTTTCCCCCGGCACCAGCCTCGCGAAAAGCCTGCGCGGCTTTGACAACGGCTAACTGGGGCGATAGAATTCACCAGCTTGCTCCCAATACTGTCATGCATGGAGGATCCCCCTTCCAATGAAGGAATACGCCACAGATTCGCTGCGCAACATCGCACTTGTTTCTCACGCCGGCGCGGGCAAAACCTCGCTGGCTGAGGCCATGCTCTTCGCCACCGGGGCCATCACCCGTATGGGCAAGGTCGAGGACGGGACCACGGTATCGGACTTCGAAGATGAAGAGGTTCGCCGTAATCTTTCTTTATCAACTGCGGTTCTACCGATTGAATATAAAGATCACAAAGTCAACTTACTGGATACGCCGGGGTACACGGATTTCATCGGCGAGGTGATCTCAGCATTGCGCGTCGCTGATGGCGCCGCCGTGCTTATCGATGCCGTCTCCGGCGTTGAGGTCGGGACCGAAGTGGTCTGGGATTACTGTCAGGAGATGGGAATCCCCCGCTTTGTCGTCGTCAATAAGATGAACCGGGAGAATGCCAGCTACGAGCGGGCGTTGGCGGCAGTGGAAACGCTGCCGACGGATTCTACCTTCCTGCCCGTGCAGATCCCCTGGGGCGTGAAGCTGGATTTCAAAGGTGTCATCGATGTGCTTTCGATGAAAGCCTACACAATGGCCGGCGAGGAGCCGCAGCCGATTCCGGATGAATTTGCGGATCAGGCCGAGGAAGCCCGGCTACAGTTGATCGAAGCCGCCGCTGAAGGCGACGATTCGCTGCTCGAGAAGTATCTCGAAGGGGAGGAGCTCTCCACGGATGAGATCCAGCGCGGGCTCCAGCTTGCGGTTCGATCCGGCCGCTTTGTCCCTGTGTTCCTCAGCGCCGCCACCGAGGGCATCGGAGGAAAGGCGCTTTTGGATGCCTTCCTCTCCATCATGCCTTCTCCGGCTGAAGTCCCACCCGTCAAGGCGGTGGGCGCCAACGGCGAAGAGGAACTGGAGTGCAGCGATGCCGGTCCGCTGGCAGCTTATGTCTGGAAGACCACAGCCGACCCCTTTGTCGGGCGGCTCACTTATTTCCGTGTCTATTCCGGCGTCATGAGCGGGGATTCCAAGGTTTGGAATGCAAAACAGCGCGAGGAAGAACGTCTGGGTACCTTGCACATAATTCGGGGTAAGGATCAGATTGCCGTTGATCACCTGCATGCAGGAGACATCGGCACTGTCGCTAAATTGTCCGAAACGCAAACCGGCGACACCCTCTCCGATAAAGGGCACCCGCTGACTTTGCCAATGCCGGATTATCCAAACGCGCTGTACTCGGTGGCGGTTTCCCCCCGCACTCAGGCCGATTCAGCCAAAATGGGGCCCACCCTGACGAGGCTGTCCGAAGAGGATCTAACCCTCTCGTGGCACGCCGAGCAAGCGACCAATCAGACCATCCTGCAGGGGATGGGTGATCAGCATATCGACGTGGCCGTGCGTAAGGCGGAAGCTAAATTCCAGACCAGCATCGACACGGCGGAGCCTAGAGTTCCTTACAAAGAGACCATCACCCAGAGCGGCCATGCCGAGTATCGTCATAAGAAGCAGTCGGGTGGCGCCGGCCAATTCGCCGAGGTGCACATGGATATCGAGCCGCTGGAAGAGGCGGATTTCGAGTTCGAAAATAAGGTCTTCGGTGGGGCGATCTCGCAGGGCTATATGCCGGCGATTGAGAAGGGCGTCAAGAGTGAGATGATCCAGGGCGTCATCGCTGGCTATCCGGTGGAGAAGGTCAAGGTGATGGTCGTGGACGGCAAGGAGCACCCGGTGGACTCCAAGGCGATCGCCTTTGAGATCGCGGGGCGTCAGGCCTTCAAACAGGCCTTCCGCAACGCTGGCCCTGTGCTGCTC
>JBKHKF010000160.1:0-6424 GCA_046537745.1 Anaerolineales bacterium
GTCCAGGAGACCGGCTCACAGGCCGGCAAAGCCTTCATGAACATCGCCCGCCGGCTCAACGGGGAGGAGATCCCCTTCCTCGCCCTTGAGGATTCCGATGGGTTCTTCGGCCGGCTGACTCGCATGATGAGGCCTGGAGGCGATTCATGAGCTTTTTCGATCAAATCTTTGGAAGCCGGAAAAAGAGCGCCTCTGCCGCCAAAGAGCGGCTCCAATTGGTGCTGGTGCACGACCGGGCCGACCTGTCCCCGGCTCGCCTGGAGTCCCTCAAGGACGAAATGATCGACCTGATCTCCCGCTATGTCGATATCGACCGGGGCTCCGTGGAGATCGCCCTCACCCAGGACCGCCACGAACAGCGGCTGGTGGCCGACATCCCGCTCAACATCGATCGGCGTCGGCGCGACTGATCCCCAGCATGAATCAAACCAGGATTTGGCGGCACTTCGATATTTGGCTTTTGGCCTCAGTGGCCCTGATGACCATCTCAGGGATTGCCATGATCCAATCCGCCATCGCCGACAATCCCACCTTGATCGATCTCAATGTGGTCGGCCGGCAGGCCATGTACGCGGTGGCTGGCCTGGTGGTGCTGCTTTTGACGGCCGCCATCGACTACCGCTTGTGGTCCGCCCTCGCCCGGCCAATGTACCTATTCATCCTGGTCTTTCTGGCCTTGATCACTATCGCCGGCGTGGTCAGCTTCGGCTCCACCCGCTGGTTCCAGCTCGCCACCATCACCATCCAACCCTCCGAGTTGGCCAAGTTCATCATGATCATCGTGCTGGCCGATTTCTTTGCCCGCAACAAGCACCGCATCGACGAACCCATAACCTTAGCTCGAAGCTTGCTCCTGACCGGGATTCCGTTGTTCTTGATCTTCAGCCAGCCTGATTTAAGCACCTCCATCGTCATCGGCGTGATCTGGCTGGCGCTCTTGTGGGCGGGCGGCGCCAATCTGAAGCACCTGGCCTGGTTGGCGGGCGCTGGCGTCATTGGCATCCTGGCCTTATGGCCGTTTATGGCCCAGTATCAGCAAGCCCGTATCGTGACCTTCCTATTTCCTGATCCCGATGCCAGCTTCGGCGCCACCTACAACGTCAACCAGGCGCTGATCTCCATCGGCTCCGGCGGCTGGTTTGGCGAGGGCTATGGACAGGGAACCCAGGTGCAGCTCCGCTTCCTTAAGGTCCGTCACACCGACTTCATCTTCTCGGCGGTATCCGAGGAGTTCGGATTTGTCGGCGCGATGGTGGTGCTGTTATTGCTCATGTTCATCATCTACCGCTGCCTGCGGGCAGCCAGCATGGCGCGCGACGAATTCGGCGCGCTGATTTGCTACGGGGTGGCGGTGATGCTGCTGTTCCAGGGCGCCTTCAACATCGGCATGAACATGAACCTGCTGCCGGTCTCCGGCCTGCCCCTGCCCTTCCTGAGTTACGGCGGCTCCTCGCTGCTCTCCAGCCTGCTGGGTATCGGACTGGTGGAGAGTGTGATTCTGCGCCATAAGAAGATCGAGCTTTAGTGCCAAATCCATTGACGAAACCAGCCAGGTGACAACGGAGCCGCACGGCGGATCAGCCCGTTCGCTGTGGTAAAGTTAGCTGACAGCACAAACACCCACGAAAACCAACGGAAAAGGAACTCATGACCATCGATTCACCCGCCCGCGTTCGCTTCGCGCCATCCCCCACCGGCCGCTTTCACATCGGTGGTGCCCGCACCGCCCTGTACAACTATCTGATCGCCCGCCAGAGCGGCGGCACATTTATCCTGCGCCTCGAGGACACCGATCAAAAGCGTTTTGACCCTGAGGCGGAGGAAGAGCTGAAAAAGAGCCTTCGATGGTTGGGCCTGGACTGGGATGAGGGCATTGAAGTGGGCGGCCCGGATGAACCTTACCACCAGTCGCAGCGGCTGGACATTTACCGCGAGTATTCCCAACAGCTGCTCGATTCCGGCGATGCCTACTACTGCTTCTGCTCCCCCGAACGGCTGGCGCGGGTTCGCCAGCAGCAGCAGCGGGCCAAGGAGCCGCCGCGCTATGACGGCCACTGCCGCCGCCTTGACCCGGCGGAAGCGCAGGCCCGGGTGGAGGCCGGCGAATCCCACGTGATCCGATTTAAGACGCCTCGTGAGGGTCAAACCACCGGTGTGGACGCCATTCGCGGTGAAATCACCGTCGAGAACCAATCCATTGACGATTACGTGCTGGTGAAATCCAACGGGATTCCGGTGTACCACCTGGCGGCCATGGTGGACGACCACCTGATGGGCATCACCCATGTGCTGCGCGGCTCGGAGTGGCTGCCCACTTTTCCGCTGCATGTTTTGATCTACGAAGCACTGGGTTGGGAGCAGCCGGTCTGGATCCACCTATCTGTGTTTCTGAATCCCAGCGGCAAGGGCAAGCTGAGCAAGCGCCAGTCCGGCGGCAGCCAGGAAGCCCAGGCCGTCTACGTCACCGACATGCGGGACATGGGCTACCTGCCGGAGGCGGTCAACAACTGGATCGCGCTGATGGGCTGGTCCTACGACGACAAGACCGAGGAATTCCCGATGGAGGAGCTGATCGACAAGTTCTCCATCGACAAGCTGAAGGCCAGCGGCGCCGCCGTCAACTTCAGCAAGCTGGACCACTTCAATGGTTTATATATCCGCGCACTCGAAGTTGAGGAGCTCACCGAACGGCTCCTGCCTTTCTTCCACGACGCCGGTTATGACATTAGCGCTCAAGATCTATCTCCTATCACCCGGCTGCTCCAGGAGCGTCTCCGTACCCTGGATGAGGCGGTGGATATGGCGGGATTTTTCTTCGAGGATTCCGTCGACCCTGACCCGGAGTCCCTGGTCGGCAAGAAATTGACCCCGACCGAATCGGCCGAAGCCCTGCGCGCCGCCCATAAGGTGATCGAAAAACAGCCGACGATGGAAGTCGAGCCTATGGAGGCCGCCCTGCGCGAGTTGGCCGATGAAAAGGACCTCTCCGCCGGCCAACTTTTCGGCATGTTGCGCATGGCCGTCACCGGCCAGCGCGTCAGCCCGCCCTTGATCGAAAGCATGGAGATCGTTGGGAAGGAGAAGGTTCTGGCGCGGGTGGAAGCGGCGGCGCAGAAGCTGGAAGGTTTATCTGGCTAATGGAGGCGTCAACAAGGGCCTAACATCCCAATTTCTCCGATGTACTGTTAGGTATCAACAGCCGCTCAATTCTCTAAGTCCCGCGATTTGCATCGGATGTAACCTGGAATCCGGGCTTCTAAATCACATATTGATCGGGCCATGGGAATAAAGATCACATCACCTGCATCAGGCACAAAGCCATATCCGATTACGTGGGAGGCATTTGCAGGCTCATCTCTGATAGCCTGCGGCTCCACTCCATAATCCTGTGCAACAAGCTCCAAAGTATCCAGCGGACGCCAGACATGTAGCACTCCCTCTGAAGGAGGGAGCAGCAATTGCATACCCTCCTCCAACTCGTGCGGCATCAGTCCCTCATGGTCCCAGAGCATCCAGGCAACGATATCTGGATCAAGCCCTGCATCATCCGAGATATCAAACAGGCTCGAGTCCTCAGATACTGTGTAGGTGTTTAGATAATCTGAGATGTCATAGAAGTTCTTATGTCGATCAAATGAAGCTATTGACCATCCCAAACGTTCATAGGTTCCCGGTTCGATAAACACAATAAGCTGATCAAATTCACCCGGCTCGGCTCCTCTCTCCTGAGCCTGCTCATTCATTTCGGGCGAACCCTTCCATTTGCCGGTCATTCGGACAGCCCATATTTCTCCTGCGACGTCAAGCTGCATGCCTTCTTCGAAAATCGTAGCTTTCAGCGATGCGATCTGGGCTGGATCAATGGAGACAACCCGCTCGATCCGAGTTGGTCCCACGAAAGGGTCAACATGGGGCAGCCAGCTTTCAACCACGAGGGCGGCGTTAATCGCGTGCACGACCTCTGTTGAGATCGTGATGGGAACGTAGGAGGAAGGAACATCATTAGCTGACACATTGAAGGGGGGCTCACCTGACGCCGCCCCGTAGAGATGAATTTCATGTTCGGGTGCCCAAACTACCTCCAGGAGCTTTGTCACCCATTCATTTTCCGGCTCAATGATGGTTTCATACCAATAGCCTTCCAACCTTACAACCTTGACCATGGTCTGCGGGCCAATTTCAACTTGCCTTTCATCCCTCCCAGGCATCGTATCCATATAGGGCGCTTCCCATATCCCGCTGATCTTTGTAGGAACTCGCAATTGACGCTCATAGCTATATACAGACTGCCAAGATTCATACTGGAGAGCGAGATTAATCAAATCCAAATGCTCTTGGGCCATCATCGAGCGGATTTCGGGATTGGCCGTATTGGTCGGATCTGGAGCAATGGGCCCCATTGCTTGATCCATTTCCGGCAGCCGTGGAATTAATAGCAGTACAGTTGCGGATAGAACCACAAGCAAAAGCACACCCGAGATTTGAACTGCCAGTGCGGGCAACTTTTGAAGTAAGGTCCTTCGTTGCCTCGCGTGCCGTTCCAATAATTCATCCAGCGTGGAGTGAAAAGCTCGACTCTCACCACTGAAATCTGTCGATTTGAGCCTCAATCCAAGCGAGAGCAACCGGCGATACTCATTTGCTTCAGGATGCAATCGCGCCTTTTGGACCGCTTCTTGCCCTAGTTCCAGGTCCCTTTCCAACCGCTCAACCCAATCGCTATTTCGCATTATCAACCGCCTCGTCCATACTCCGGGACTTGATTCGTTTTTCTCGGGCCGAATGAACCATCCAATCTCGCAGCTTACTTATCGATCGATAAAGTATGACCCCCACATTCGATTCAGATAAACCCGTGATCTCGGCCATATCTCGGTAGCTCAAATCGAATGCGAATTTCAAGCCCAGCAAGTCCCGCTCACGCTGATTGAGACCTCTCATGGCATCCAGAAGCTCCTGCTTCCATTCATCCTGAATGAATCCGCTTTCAGGACCTTGGCTTCCTTCCAAATCACTGAAGAGGACCTCCCGCAGCTTCCTGAACCGCAATTTTTCAAAGCGGAAATAATCAGCGATCACATTGCGAGTTAGTGCGTAGAACCATGGTTTGAAGGGACCCTTTTCAGATTGGTATGAGCCGATCTTTTCCAACAGCCTTAAGAACACCCGGGAAGTGAGTTCCTCTGCCAGACCGCGATCATCACATCGATAGCGCACATAGTTGTAGGTGCTCGAGTACAGGGATTGATAGAGCGCGGCGAATGCGTCTGGATCTTCCACGGCTCTTTCCGCCAGCGAGGACAGCTCCACGATATTGATAGGCCTCCAACGTCCTTTATCTATAGTACGCAGAAGGTAGCTATCTTCTTACAATTTGCGAGGGTTTGTTGATGTTATTGGCTATGTTAATCCAAGCTAGTTAAAATTCGGAAAGGATACACTCCATTCCTCGCGCGATTAAGCCTTATATAGCTTGGATTTATCCTTCATGCTCTGACCCACTCACAGCAAATCAGTCTGCAGTGGGCACGCGAGTAGAAATACGACCCTGCTCAATATGAGTTCGCCACATTGCGATCAGCAATAATGCGAGCGCCATTCCTATGACCAACCCATAGAAGAGAATCGGCATGTGCACACGCAGCCACACAGGTCCAGAGCCCCTCGAAATCATGAATTCAGCAGCGAAGTAATACACGAGCATACCCAGAATGGAATAAAGCGGCCAAAGATAGAACTTTTGCCCGTTCTCTCTCAGCACCCACATTTGAGCAAACCCGAGCACCAGGCCAGTAATCAGCGATTCAACGATGAGTTGGGAAAAGGGAAGAAATGTGGGTAGGTGTCGATGTAAAACAAGAGTAAGGTACGGACGAACAGCATTCCATATGTCTCTCGGTAGATACCACCCAACACTCCAGCCAATCAAGGTCGCAATAAACCAGTGAAGTGAGGAAAGCCTGGTGGGTCTGAGCACCAATGCCTGAGCGGAGGCAATATAAAGCGCACTGACCAGCACCCCAGAGAGGCCGTGGTTGAGAAACCAGATGACAGGGCTCTCGGCGCCGACCTGAAACTGAACTGCAAGCAGTTCCTCCAGCAAGGGAAACAGATTGGCCACCGTCAACCGGTAAAATAAAAATGCAATCACACCTGCAAGACTGAAATACAAGACCCAAAGCAAGCCCCTGCTCGTTGGCGACGCCTGAAACCAACGGCTTATTGCACCTGGGCCCCGCTCCATGTGTTCCTCCAGTGCATTTCCAAACACATCCATCAGTGTTTTTGCCCAAAGCATGGATCGGTCCAACCATGATGCCTGTTCATCAAGCTGATCCCGAAATGCCTGCACCATCCAATACTCATATTGCTGACGAAAGCGCATCGGGAATAAGCGAAGCAAAAGACGGAAGAGGCGTAACTC
>JBKHKF010000161.1:0-6409 GCA_046537745.1 Anaerolineales bacterium
GTGGTGTAGCGTTGCACACTCTTATGCAGAAAACAATTGGCAATCCCGCTGATAAGCGAGGTTGTCAGTTCCCAGATAGGGGCACGACATGTCGTGTCCCTATTTATATTAAGCAGGGACATAATTGGTAAGGCGCTCGCTGAGGAAGAAGGGCATATGCGATTTGAAGACTTGAACTGGATGGATGTCGAACGCTATCTGGAAACCGATGACCGGGTCATTCTGGTGATAGGAGCATGCGAGCAGCACGGCTATTTGAGTCTCCTGACCGATGTCCGCATCCCGATGGCGTTGGCGGATGCAGCGGCGCAGCAGACCGGTGTTCTGGTGGCGCCTCCCGTCAGCTATGGAGTCTCCCCTTACTTCGAATCTTTCTCTGGAACGGTAAGTCTGAAGCTGGACACATTTCTTCAGATGCTGACGGATCTGGTTGGGGGCTTCCATCAACAGGGTTTTCATGGGATAACGGTGGTCAACGGCCACGGCGGCAATACCGCTGGGCGGGAGCGGTTGAGTGAACTTGTAAACGAATTGAAGGGCCTGCGAGTTTTCTGGTATTCCTGGTGGCGATCGGAGTCCGTTCAGCAAATCGCCGAAGCGCATGACCGTCATCCTGGCCACGCATCCTGGCTGGAGCATTTCCCCTTCACTGAGGTTGCGGATCTGCCGGAGGGAGATTCGCCCATGCCATTGGAGTCCGGCAGGGTGTGGACGGCGCCCGAGATCAAGGAATTCTCCAGCGACGGCGTGATGGGCGGCCCGTACCGATCGAACGAAGATTTGCAGCATCAGATTTATGCCGCCGCGCTCAGGGAGCTGATAGCGGGGGTGGATTCACTCCGGGCTGAGACTTAGGCCAAGCTTTTGCTGTCCTCAGCTGCTCGCCGTACAATGCAGGGCAGGAACCAGTTGTGTTGCAAGGAGAACAAGACATGACCAAAAGAAAAGAGGTCATCCGGACTGATAAGGCCCCCTCCGCCATCGGGCCGTATTCGTTGGGCATAAGAACGCAGGATTTGATCTTCCTTTCGGGAGCCATTGGTGTGGATCCGGAATCGGGGACCCTGGTTGCGGGTGGGGTTGGCGCCGAAGCCCGCCAGGCGCTGACGAATATGACCAACATTCTGTCCGCGGCTGGCTCCGATATGGCCAGTGTGGTGAAGACCACGGTCTTCCTGACGGATATCGGGGATTACGGGGAGGTCAATGAGGTTTATGCCGAGTTCTTCTCCGATGAACCTCCTGCCAGATCAGCCATTCAAGTGGCAGCCTTACCGGGCGGAGCGCTCGTTGAGATCGAAGCCATCGCCCAGATCTAATCTGGGCCCGGAGTGAGATGACTGAGGCCGCCAGACTCGGACTGAGATCCAGGCCGGGAATAGCACGTTTTTTTATCGGCGGTGCTGGCCTGATTATGGGGAATCAGAAGATACTGGTGGCCGAAGATGGACTTAAAGTCCTAAGCCTTTGCGAAATACATTTTTAAGGAGGAAGGCCTCCACACGGGCCGGGAGATCGCGATGTTATAATGGCCAGGTTGTCTGATTATGGAGGTCATGGATGGCGCAAAACGAAGGTCGATCTGGGGTAATCTGGCTCATCATCGCACTGGTTGTAACCCTTGCTTGCTGCCTCTGCTTGCTGGTGGTCGCGGGCGCAGGGTCGCTGCTTGTGATACAGCAAAGCGACACCGTCATCCCGACGGTTGTGGTCACCGAGACGGGTTCTGCCGCAACGCCTGTAATCCCTCCCGATGATGCCAGTCTTATTCCCGAGGAGAGCTACGAGACTCTCCAGCTACTAGCAGAAACGTTGGTGCCTATCGCCGATCCCATCGATCTGGCACAGCGCCTCGAGGGGTTGGGAGAGGTGGAGCGGGTCCTGGCCTACCAGGCTGAGCCAATCGAGATTGGGACGGTGAAAACCTTCTGGGCGTCCAACGTCGACGAGAACGAGAACTTCCAGGTTGACGCGGAACTCCGCTATGCCACTGATCATGTGTACTTCTGGGTTGAGCAAGGGGTCGAGGCTCGCCAGTCCGATATAGAAGCGCTGGTTGATGAATTTGAGAACGATATTTACCCGACCAACCGGGAGTTCTTCGGTTCCGAATGGAGCCCCGGCGTGGACGGTGATGAGCACTTATATCTATTGTTCGCCCGCGGTCTCGGCTTCAACATTGCAGGCTATTTCTCCTCCAACGATTCATACCCTCCCGCGGTTCATGAGTACTCCAACGGTCATGAAATGTTCTACCTCTCCGCGGATAATCTGGACCTGCGCGACGAATTCACCTACGGCGTGCTGGCTCACGAATTCCAGCACATGATTCACTGGAACCTCGATCGCAACGAGGAGACCTGGATGAATGAGGGCTTCGCAGAAGTCGCCACCTTGCTCAATGATTACGACGTCGGCGGCTTCGACTTCGCCTATGCCCGCAATCCGGATCAGACCCTGACCTACTGGCCCTCCGAACCTGGGACCGCCGGCGGTCATTACGGCCAATCATTCCTTTTTATGAGCTATTTCCTTCAGCGATTTGGTTCGGAGGCGACTCAGGCCCTGGTGGCGAATGTGGAGAACGGCCTTGATTCGGTCGATGAGGCGTTGGCTGTCATTGGCGAAGTTAGCGATGAGACCGGCGAGGTATTAACCGCGGATGACGTATACCGTGATTGGGCCGTCGCCATGCTGATGCAAGAGCCTTCCTTGGCGGAAGATGGACGATACGCGATCACCATTTACGACAACGCGCCGCGCGCGAGCCTGAGCGACGATTTCACACAGTGCCCGATTTCTCGGCAGGATCGAACCGTGATGCCCTACGGTGTGGATTACATCCGAGTCGCATGCGACCAACCGGCGAAGGTGACATTTGATGGGGCCAGTTTGATTCAAGTGGTCCCGACGGATCCTCATTCGGGTGAGTACGCATTCTGGTCAAATCGGGGTGATGAATCCGATATGACGCTAACCCGCTCCTTCGATTTGTCCGAGGTGGAGGGAGCAGTGGAGTTCAGCTACTGGACCTGGTATCAAATTGAAGAGGGCTGGGACTACCTTTACCTTGAGGTCTCAACGGACGCCGGTGAAACCTGGGAGATACTGGAGACTCCTTCCGGCACGGATGAGGACCCCTCAGGGAACAGCTTCGGATGGGGTTATACGGCCAATAGCGGTGGAGGTCCTCAGGGAGAATGGATCCAG
The DNA here is from genome assembly GCA_046537745.1 of Anaerolineales bacterium. GTDB lineage: Bacteria > Chloroflexota > Anaerolineae > Anaerolineales > E44-bin32 > DASWJQ01. The sequence continues at coordinate 3,211 of JBKHKF010000161.1, forward strand.
GAGAGTATTGATCTTTCCGATTACGCTGGCCAAGAAATCCAACTGCGCTTTGAATACGTGACCGATGCGGCGGTCAACGGGGAGGGCTTCTTATTGGATGATCTGGCGATTGAAGCGATTGGCTATCAGGAGGATTTTGAGGCGGACGGAGGAGGGTGGGAGTCCGCGGGGTGGGTTCGTTTATACAATCGAATTCCGCAAACGTATCGTCTGGTCCTCATAGAGCGCAATGGACAAACCAACGTGCGCGAGATCCCATTGGATGCGAACGCAGGTGCGGAGCTTCAGATTGCCTTGGGCGAGGCCGTTGATGAAGCATTCCTCGTCGTAGTCAATACCGCCCGGCATACCTGGCAAGCGGCGCCATATACTATCGATGTGACCCAATAACTTTGGCTAATACGAATTAAAAATGAGCCGGGGATTTATTGCCCCGGCTCATTTTGTTTGAAACAGGATCAATCGTTAACTGGCTTCGCCTTCGCGCAAAGATTCGAGTTCAGCTTCCAGTTGCGCGCGGCGCGTCTGGTAAGCCGTGCTCATTTCTTCGCGCAGCCCTTCCAGTCGGTTGTTGGCTTGCTCCCGCAGCCGATCACCCGAATACGGCGTCAGCAGCAGCGCGGCGACAGAGCCCATCAGAGCGCCTAGAAAAGCGCCAGCGACAAAATTTGAAAATCGGCGCATGGTTTCACCTCCAAGTATGTCTCTATTATCACACACTCCGCCCGCTCGCATCAAACGGTCCAGGCCGCGGTAGACTTAAATCCATGGCAACATAAGTCAGGAGGTTGCGATGCTGCTTTCAATTTCACTGGAATACTGTGTTCCTTGAAACTATACCGAACGAGCCATCGGTCAGGTGGCCAAGGTGTTGTCCGAGCACGAACGCAAAATCGAAGATCTTCGGCTCATCCCTTCTGATGACGGTCGATTTGAGGTCGTAATCAACGGCGAGTTGGTCTACTCAAAGCTGGAGACCGGTCAGCATATGGAAGAGGGGGCCATGGCGGAATTGGTTGGGGAATATCTGAAGGAACGATCCTGATGGATCGAGGGGCCCCAGTCATAGCTAAAGGGATGATCTGACATGAAGGTTGTCCTGCAGCGGGTTTCTCGCGGTGCCGTCTCTGTGGGGGAGGAGGAAGTTGCCTCGATCGAATCCGGGGTGGTCCTTCTGGTTGGCATTGGCCCGGCGGATGATGAAGAAAAGGTTGATTGGCTTGCTCATAAAATCGCAACGCTTCGGGTGTTTGAGGATGACGAAGGCAAGACCAATCTCTCCCTGCAGGATGTAGGTGGCGAGGCGCTGGTCATTTCGCAGTTCACACTATACGCTGATGTAAGCAAGGGCCGACGACCCAGTTTTACCCACGCCGCCGCGCCCGAGATTGCCGAGCCGCTTGTAGCTCACTTCGCCGAAGAGCTTCAATCTCAGGGGATTCCAACCAAGAGTGGTGAATTCGGCGCCCACATGCTGGTTGAGATTGAGAATGACGGACCGGTGACCATCTTGCTTGAAAGATAAAAAATCAGAGGTTCCTGCGTAATAGTCAGAACCCGGCCTGTTGGCCCGGGTTCTTCTTGTTCAAGGGTGATGGATTTGCTAGTCGGCAGCTGATTCGGAGGCGACGGTGGCGGGGACCTTGCCCCGGTCCGCAGCTGGCTTGCCAGCCAACATGAAGCCGCTGAACATCAGCACAGCGGCGACAAGCTCACCGATGTATAGATAAGACCCCTCGCCGAATCGAGTCAGCGAGCTGGCCAGGCCGATGAAAAGCGCACCCGCCGCGATTAACACATTGCCGATGACCCGATTGGGCATAACCCGCTTTCGCCAAAACAAGAAGGAGGAATATAAGGCGCCGCCGACCAGGGTAATCAAGCCGTAAATGTTAAAGAACGGCGTGGTCAATCGAACCGAAGCTCCTTCAGAGACGGCCGGCATGATCTCGGCGTACTGTTCGCTGACCGGCAAGGCAGTGGTGAAAACTCCCTCGTCCAGGAGCGGCATGACCTGCAGCATCATCCAGGTCGCGATCACACTGCCGACGATCAATATGCCGGTGATCACATGAACCCACTTCTTGCGCACGAGCAGGTAAAGCGTGCCGTGACCAATCCAACCGGCGTTGAGCGCGGCGCCAAAGAGATACCAGGAAAAGAAAACCCAGCGGTTCCAATTCAAGGCCAGGAACGCCTCGGCGAAACTGGCGGTCCCAAACATGGCAAGCCCCAGCCCCCAGAAGAGGAAATGTGCTTTCCGGCGGGTGGCGAATTTTTGCAGCACCCAGATGGTGAAAACCAGCATGACGGCGGTGGAAAAAAATGGAAGTATCAGATTCAGGGACATGCAATTACTTCTCCCTATGTGGATAATGCAGATTAAAAAGGGACAAAGCCAAGCAGCACGCCCAGCGCGAAAAGGATGAGCGCGACTGTGATGATACCGAGGACAATCAGCAGGATCGGAACGACCCGTTCGAAAAAGGCCGAATCAGATGGCATCCGGTTTGTAGGTGTTTCCCTTGGTTCTTTCTCCTGAGGAACCTCAGCAGGCATTGAGACAGATTCCTGCAATCAAGCGCCCGTCTCCTGGTACGCCTCTACAATGGCCAACTGAAGTGCGTTCAAGACCGGATTCAGACGTTTGAGTAGATGGCGATACGATTGAGTCCCTACGCTGGGACCATGCGGAATATCCAGCGTGGTATCGATCATGCCATCGCGGAAAAACATCGCCACTTCCATGGCCTGGTTAAGGGGCATATCGGCGGCCTTTGCTTCCTCCGCGTAGGCATGTCCAATTTGTCGAACTTCCTCAAGCAGTTCCTCACCACCATTCTGCATGGAAACGTAGCGGAGCATCAATCCGAGCAGGCGGCGTCCAAGTTCGCGGCTACGAATGCGCTCATCCTCGCTGAAGGACCGCATCCACTCCTGTTGCTTGTGCTCCTGGATTTGATCCCGGGTGTGGACCAGCGCGTGTTCGGCCCAACGGCTTTCAAAACTGACCAGTTCGAAATTACCGCCGGCGCTGGCGAGTTCCTCAATATCAGAAAGTGCAAAGCGACGGTGCCCGCCGGGGGTCATCATCATGGGCAGGTCCCCCTCATCCGCCCAGCGGCGGATCGTCGCCGGGTGGACGCCCAGCCGTTCAGCCGCCTCGGTTGTCGTCAGCCATTTGTCCTCAGGCATGGAG
>JBKHKF010000162.1:0-6404 GCA_046537745.1 Anaerolineales bacterium
GCCTAATCGTCCGGTGAGACCGATCATACGCGGTCCGTAGGCGCCAATCCACAACGGAATTGGATGAAAGGGAGCCGGACCCGTCTTGGCTCCGTTTAGTTGGTAGTGCTCACCGTCGAAATCAACTTTCCCCTCCGCCCGCCAAAAGCGTCGAATGAGTTGGATCCCTTCCTCCAACGCATCGACGGCCTCGGCCGGCTCCTTTCGGGGAAGTCCAAACGAGTGAATGCCATCCCAGGTCGCGCCGGCCCCCAGGCCAAGATCCACCCGTCCACCGGTTAACCGATCCAGGCTAGCGGCAGCCTTGGCCAGCATGGCCGGGGTTCGCAGCGACAAATTGGCCACATTGGTACCGAGCCGCACCCGCTCCGTTCGCGCTCCCAGATAACTGAGGAAGGTCCAGGTGTCCAGGAATCTGGGTACATAAGGGTGATCCTGCATCGTAATCAGATCCAACCCACCTTGGTCGGCAGCTTCCGCCACCCCGGCTGCCTCCTGCCAGCTCGCAGCGGAGGGATCGACATTCGCGCCAAATAGAAGTTGGCCGTTATTTGCCATGCAGTTCAACGCCTCCAGCTTATGCCGGGACCGCTCGTCCCAGCGCTTCGATGCGATTCAACCAGCGCAATTCTCCATACAATCAATAGAGTCGATGCTGAGAGCTACTCGTGATCGCTCGCCTGTTTTAGGATCCGGCTGAAGGCAACCGCCATTGCGCCCAGCGCTGTCAGCAGCGTGACGCCGATCTTGGTGACATCCAGGATTGGCTCCACCTTCACGCCATCGCTTCCGGCGACAATCACAGCGACCGGCCGGGAGAGCGTGCGTCCGCCGCCACCACCGCCTCCGCCCTCGCCGCGACTTGCCGTTTCGGCGCCTTCCACGCTCTCTGACTCCACCTCTTCTTCCGTTCCCGAGCCATAACCGGCGCCAAAACCCATTCCAACCAGAACCTCCGAGGCCGGCAAGATCAAACGGCCTTCATGTTCGATGGGCTCGCCAAAAGCGTTATCAGCCCTGGCCGTCGCCAAGAAAGTCGTCATCGTTTGCTGTACGACTTCGATGCCAGCTTCGGTTTTTTCTTTCACAGTCATGCTCCCTGCTCCTTCTTCGGCTGACTTGCTGCCTGAGTCAACAGCCAAAGCACAAGTGTGCAAATACCTGCATACACCCAGATCAGCACCTGAGCGCGCCGGGTTTGATCGATGATGGGAAGCCGTTTTTCGCCGAAAGCCTCCGACTTGACCCACACTGCCTGCGGGCGATTGTATACAAGCCCGGCCGACCAGCCTGGGCGGTGGAGGGTCCACGATCTGGCCTCCAGGGTCACTTCTATATCGCCATAGAAAATGGGCTCCGCCTCCTCCACAACGCCAAGAAGCTTTGATCCGTTCATCGGGTCAGCTCCTTCCCCACGGGACGTTGCTTTCCCCGGAGTCCTCCAACCATCCCTCCAGGTTTTGATTCAACCGCTCAATCAAGGAGGCAATTTCCGAGCGGGCGTTGTTCTCCAACTTACCGGATTCGAGCCCATACTTGATCCGATGCAGGTCTTCTTCGAGCCTCTGTCCTGTCTCGCTCTGCTTGAAGCGGTCCGTCGCACGCTGAAAGCCATCTTCAGCTTGTTTAAGTCCTTTTCCTATATCATCCCGGATCCGCCGCCCTTCCGGGCTCTCCCAGGCTGTTTGTCCCAGCGCGACTAAGTTATCTCCCAGGCGCCGCAGGGCATCTTCCAACTGACTGTTTCGCTCGCTCGATCCCAAGGGTAGACTTCTCCAATTCTCCATCCGACCTCGATGAAATTCACCTCGCCGGTGCTAGAACTGCTCCAGGAAACGCAGATCGTTCGCCCAGAAATAGCGGATGTCGTCTATACGATGCTGGAGCATCTTCAGCCGCTCCGGGCCCATCCCGAAAGCAAAGCCCGAGAACTCGGTGGGGTCATAGCCACCGTTTGAAAGCACCTTGGGGTGCACCATGCCGCACCCGAGAATTTCGAGCCATCCCGTTCGTTTGCACACAGAACAGCCCTCGCCGTGGCAGACGAAGCACTCAATATCCAACTCAGCCGAGGGCTCCGTGAAGGGGAAATGCGAGGCCCGGAAGCGGGTGCCGACGCCCACGCCGAACATGCGCTCTGCGAAGTAGATTAACGTTCCCTTGAGATCGGCGAAGGTGATATTCCTGCCAATAGCCAGACCCTCCACCTGGTTGAACTGGATATCCGAACGAGCCGTGATCTGTTCGTAGCGGTAGCACATTCCGGGCAGGACCACCCGGATCGGTTCCGGCGCCCGCTCGCGCATGACGTGAATCTGCCCGGGTGAAGTGTGGGTTCGTAGGATCACGCCGGGTTTGGTGGTGTAGAAAGTGTCCCACATATCGCGCGCAGGATGATGCTCGGGGATGTTGAGCAGGCCGAAGTTATATTCATCCGTCTCCACTTCGCCGGACCGATACACCTGGAAACCCAGTTCCGCCCAGATATCCACAATCTCCCGGAGCACCTGGGTTGTCGGATGCAAGCGCCCGCGCTGCACCGGCCGGCCAGGCAATGTGACATCGACGCTCTCCTCCTCCAGCGATCGGGCCACCTCCTGGGCGCGGATTGCCTCGGCGCGATCTTCCATCCGGGATTGCAGCTTGCCCTTAATCTCATTGACCCGCCGTCCCACCAAAGGTCGCTGGTCGGGCTCCAGGCTGGGGATGCTTTCCATCGCCTCCGTCAGCGCGGTGGATTTCCCCAGGTATCTGGTTTTCCATCGCTGTAGCTGCTCAGGCTGGCGAGCTTGCTCCAGCGCCTCCAGCGCCTCTTGCTCAAATGCATCCAACTTTTCCAGCATAGGTTCTCCTTTGCCATTGCTGCCACCTTGCCACAAAAAGAAAACCTCTCGCCCATCAAGGGGCGAGAGGCACAATTTCGCGGTACCACCCTTGTTGACCGAGCCACACGGCTCAGCCCACTTTAATTCGACCAAAGCTGTTGGCCTTGATCAATCCCCGTGTTATCGGTCGGGCTCCGTTCCAGACTACAGCGGCTAAAACTCTTTTGCCGGTTCACCCGGAAGGCTCAGAAGGGAACTTCGTCGGATATCTGCCGAGCCGGGGTCTCAGTCACGCCCCAGCCTCCCTGGCGGTTTCCTTCCGCTTACTTTCCTTCATCAACACACGTCGTGTTCTGTTGTTCTTTCTTATTATCCATGGAGGACATTGGTTGTCAACCTCCATGCCTTTGCCGGCACTGAGGCAGCCAATGTTGGCAGCCCACTTCAAGCATCCGTATCGGGTGGCGATTCGTAAACTCTATCCGCCGCCTCGAGCGTAAAGTTGAATCCACCGGCGAATTGCTCAATTGTATTGCCGACGGTGGGCACCCAAGCCTGACCCAAGGTTATAGTGATTTCCTCAACCTCCGCCAGCTCCACACCGCTGACGCCAACCCAGACTCCTGTCGTAAGCGTGACGGAATCCTGTACATCACCGAAAAACGGATCGCCAAAGACTTCGCCATTGTAAATGTACTCTTCCATGATGGCCTGACGGCCGCCCAGGACAACAAACATATCTTGCGGGAAGAATACGATCTCGCGGCCGGTATGATTTGTGATCCGGAATTCCACTTTAACCAGGACATTGTCATCTGAATAAGCCATACGACGGAAAGTGGGAACTTCCTCCTCCGCCAATTGGGGATGGCCTGAGGTCAGCGCTTCTCGATCCCCGACAACCACCCGGATAAGCTCAACTTCAATATTGCGCCTTTGAATTACTTCACCCGGGTTTAAGCTGAAGACCAGGTCGGCTGGCAGCGGGGTCGGCGTTGGTGAGGGTGTAGGGGAAGGCTTGGTAGTTGCCGTAGCCGTCGGCCTAGGTGTTTCCGTTGGCGGAGACGTAGGCGTGTCTGTCGGGATCGGAGTTGCTGTAGGTTCCGGCGCCAAAGCGCCACAGCCGCCGATAAGTAGCGCACCTACCGACAAGCTTGCAAGAACAACGCGTGGAATCATTGGTAGATCCCCCCTTCACGGCTGGTGTCCATCTCTGCCGATGGAGAACTGGTTTACCTCCGAAGTGATGGCCCCATCATCGATCGAGCACTGCGGCCTGCGATATCACCACTGGAGTGACCGTGAGCGAATTCTTCGAAGCACGACTACGGTAGCATGGAACAATTCGGATGTCAAAGCGGCCATCCGTACGCGCGGAGCCGTCTTCAGCCAGGCTTCAAGTTGGTGGTCATGGTCGGACTTTCACGACTGGCGCGAGTCCGGTTTACCACCGCTATCCCGGCGATCACCATCGCGCCGCCACCCGCCAGACGCCAGTCAAAAGTTTCGTTCAAAAACACCACGCCGAGCATAACGCCGATCAGCGCAACCAAATAGGTAACCATGGTTGAGCGGGTGGCACCGATGCGATGCAGTAACTGGAAATAAATAATGTAGGCAAAGGCCGAACCCAGCACGCCGAGCCAGACCAATGCCAGCCAGGTAAGTGGGAGTTCCGGCACAATCGGCCTTTGCTCAACGGACAACGCCAGCGACCAAACCATCAGATCGGCCGCCGCCATCGGGATAAAAGCCTGCGTGTACGGATCCACTTCGCTCATCGTACGGCGGGCAAAAACACCGCCGACGGCATAGAGCAAGGCCGCCAGCAGGATGGCGAACTGGCCAACCAGGCCGACCGAAACTCCCGCCGACAGATCCCTGCTCATTAAGAGCAAGACACCCCCGAAGCCCATCGATAGCCCCACCACGTTGGGCAGATTGATCCGCTCGTCGGCCAGGTAGACATGGGCGATGATCAGCGTGAACAGTGGAACCGTGCTGTTGAGGACCGAGGCTACCGCCGAATCCACCGTCTGCTCGCCCCATGAAATCAGGAAGAAAGGAATTGCGGTGTTGATCATGCCCAGGATCAACAGGTTGACCCAGGTCCTACGGTCCCGCGGGGGCTGAAAGCGATGGAAGAAGAAAACGGCCAGCATGCCCAGGGTTCCGAACAGCAGGCGCCAGCCCACCAACGCCATCGGACCGATCTCGGTGACGGCGATCTTGATCCACAGGAAGGATGAGCCCCATAATGCACCCAATATCAAGAACAATAGCCAGTTGGCTGCGCTCATGCTCACTCCTGATTGTGTTCAAAAAGAAGGATCCGGCCCAAGACCGGATCTGGCTCCAGGTCGAGCTACAGTTGATCTATTTATTGCAGGTCGGGCGCTGATTCAAATTCGCTCCGCAAGAACCTGCTGACCGCCTCCTGAGCCTGGCCGATGATCGCCGGCCCGTGTGACGGCAACAAGTGATCATAATCCAATTCACCCAGTCGCTTCATCGAGGCGCGCGCTTGGACAGGATCGTGGGTCCAGAAAGGCTGTGGCGGCTGGATTTTATTCCGTTGATTCCCAATCGCATCGCCACAAATCATCGCGGAATCAACTGGATGCAGATAGCCCACTTGACCAGGTGTGTGCCCCGGCAGCGAGATCGCCGCCATCCCCTCCACCGACTGGCCACCTACCAGATCCCTGGCCACCGGAATTCTGGTTGACGGTTTTGGAATCAACCAACGTCCAAAGCGAAAGGCCATGCCGCCTGCTTCGAGCTGCCGATAGCTCGATTCTCCGGTGATGAAGGGAACCTCATCCTGATGACAAAGAATGGCCGGGTTCCAGGCGGCCCGCAGCGCTGCCAGTCCGCCGGCATGGTCGGGGTGGGCATGAGTCAGCAGAACGATACGGATTCCCTGGCCACCGGTGGCTCTGGCCACTGCCGCCACGACTTGATCCGATCGAGGGGGCGGCCCGCTGTCCACAAGGATAAAGCTGTCGCCTGTGCGGATCAGCCATATTGCCACTGGCACGGAAACAGGGCCGAACCTCCAGCGCACTTCCAGCCTCGATATGTGCTGAGTGATCGAAATGAAGTCTGCCAAGTTGCCACCGCCTTATTCAATAAGCCACGATTGCAACAGCGGCGGCACTTGGCGCAGGTGGTCGAGCGAAGCATCCGGTTCCAGCCGATCCCGCCAAGCCACGTTATCCGGTCGATCCGCGGCCGTCTTCAGCCAAATCTGCCGCATCCCCATGCGCTGCCCGCCAAGAATATCCGCATTCAGCGTATCTCCAACCATTACTACTTGGTCTGCTGGCAGATCCCACTGATGCAGCAGCTTCTGGAAGATCAGCGGAGCCGGCTTGCGAGCGCCGACCGCGGCGGACACAAGTATAGGATCAAAGAAATTCCGCGCTTCAATCTTATCGATTAGTCGATCAACATTCGCTTCATCGCTGGCATTGGAGATCAGCCCCATCCGTAAGCCTGTGGCCTTTATTTCCCGCAGGATTTGATGAAGATCATCCACTGGCCGCCAATGCTCCTCGCTCTCGGCATAAAAAACCT
>JBKHKF010000163.1:0-6349 GCA_046537745.1 Anaerolineales bacterium
GGACTGAATAGGCGCCAGCTCCATAAGCTGGCTGTATGCATCCGGATCGAGACTGATGGGACGGGTTGTTTCTCGGATGTTTCCCTGAAATCCCTGGTAGCGAATGTGGGAAATGAGCAGCCCGTCCGTCACTTCCGACGAAGCTCCCGGCGCTTCGGATGTCACCGAGAAAAAAGGAGGAAGCTCAATTTGAAGGAGCTGGTCGAGAGACTTCCGGACCGTGGCCACCTCCTGCTGTACGGGCCGATCGCTGCCGCCATGGCCCGGGAAATGCTTAGCTACCACAGCCAGGGTGTTGCCGCTTCCCTCATGAAGCCCCTCGATATAGGCCTTGCCCATCTCGCTGACCCAATAAGGATCTCCTCCGAACGAACGCGTCCCCAAATCCCCCGGGCCTGCCTGGCCGGGCTTTTCCAGAACATCCAGGGACGGACCCAAATATAAGTTGACCCCCAGGGAACTGAGCTCCTGACCAAGGCCAAAGCCGGTTTCACGAGCCAGCTCAGGGTTCCAGGTTGCGCCGAGAGCCATTTGCGTCGGAAAGGGTGATAGCCCATCGATAAGTTGTGAAATAGGCACACCCGCTTCTTCGTCGCTTAGCCCGACGAATAACGGGACATAAACGGAAGCCCGCTCCGCACCTGTGACAGGATCTGTGACGATCTCATTCAAGGAGCTGTTGTATTCTACAGTCTGGAGCTCCGACACAAGCTGTCGTACCCCGATCGCGGTATTGGGCGCGGCCAGAAAATTGTCCTGTTCCTGACGAAGCACCACGCCCGAAATATGATGTTCCCGGATCAAACGATCAATCGAACTGCCTTGCTCCACCGTGCTCCCGCTAAACGTAACCAGGACCAACTGCCCTATTCTTTCTTCGGGAGTCATTTGAGCTAAAATCTCATCCGCGGTCACACCAACAGGCGCGGGGGCAGGGTTGGCCAGCCCCGTGACAGGGAGAAACAATAGAATAAGAACCAGCAGCATGAGTCCAGTGTTTTTCATCAGTGGAAGTATACCTTCGCCCGAATGGCCACCATCGCTTACCTGGCGCTGCCTGAGCCCTCCTTCGACAGCACTTCGACCAGCGCCTCACGCCGAGCGCGCCCACCCAATAGCTCCAGGCGCCGAACGCCCAGAGGGTCGATCTGCTCCCGCAGCAATCTGACCTCTTCGGATGATGGCGGCTCGGTTTCAGCCAATGTCTCGGCAATCTCCAAATCAAAACCTGTCTTTGCTTTCACGCGTTCAAGGGCTACGCCTGGGTGCAAATGCGTCAAACGCATGCGCCCATTGGCAAAATCGAACTGTCCCAGATCCGTAATCAGATACTGCGGACCCCGTCCATGCCGCCTCTGCTCAACATGGCCTAACCCAGAGTGGAAATCAAGCACCTCGACAAAGGTCACCCTCGAGTGCCTGGGAACGTAAAGATAAACATCATCGAAATAAGTAGTGACATCCGGAATGCCTCCTGTACCGGGCAATCTTAATCTTGGGTTTTTATAGGATTCGCCAAAGGCAATGTTATTGAAGTTGCCATTTGGATCCACCTGGCCGGGCCGAAAGAATTCTTTAGGACGAATAGCCGGCAGCAAATCCACCGCGGCCTGGACGAATCCAAAGGAGTTCATCGCCCGATCCAACCAAAGCGCCTCCACTCCTGTCAGCCCGACAGGCGCGCCAGTTCGACAAACGGTCTGGCCAATAGCTGAAGCAAAATAAACATGGGGAGCATGCGTGTGCCAGGCCAGTAAATAGCCGGCCGCGACCAAGGGTGTGGCCAAACCTTGTGCGAGCACTTCACCGTCCACCACCTGCCGCGAAATACAGGTGCAGATTAGCTCATCAATAGTGTATTCTTCGCTCACCTCGTGGTCACCTTCCGCCAGAGACCATGGTCGACGTTGCCGCCCGTCAGGATGGCAACCTTCGGCACGCTGGACCCTCCAGCAAGCGCCGCCGCGACCGATACTGCCGCGCTCGGTTCCACAATCTCTCCCCTCCCAGCCAGCCAGCGCATCGCGTCTTTTATTTGACCTTCTGTAACCAGCCTCATCGAATCGGCAGATTCTTTCAGCAACTTGAGTGTGATAGATCCTTTCTCCACCGGGCCAGCAAGCCCATCCGCCAACGTCGGAGCCTCCTCAACAGTGCCTACTGAACTTCCTTGCCAATGGGCGTAGAGGTAAGGCGCTGATTCGGTTTGCACTCCGATCACCCTGCACTTGAACCCGCTCTGTTTCAACGTCAAACCCAACCCACAGAGCAAGCCTCCACCGCTTGCAGGAACATAAACTTCCAGCCCGTTCTGTTGATACTCAACCAGCTGCTCCCGCAAATCCAGGGCGATCGTCCCCTGGCCTGCGATCACATCGAGGTCATTGTAAGGCGATATCCAAACCGCGCCCTTCGCTGCCGCAAAAGACAATCCCTGCCGCTCCGCTTGTTCATAGCCGCCCTCAACTTTTATAAGCTCCGCGCCGTTAGCTTCGATCTGCTCCAGCTTGATCCGGGGCGCACCTTCGGGAACCACCACGGTGCATCGGACGTTCTGCAACGAGCATGCGTAGGCCACACCGAGCCCATGATTGCCTGCCGAAGCGCAAACAACCCCTCTTGCTTGTTCATCTGCAGAAAGACACAGGACTTTGTTAAGGGCTCCACGAACTTTGAAAGATCCAGTTCGCTGTTTGTGCTCGGCTTTTCCGAACATTCCATCCCCAAAGGGGAGCACCGGTGTGCGCAATATGTAAGGTTCTATCAGATCGAACGCTGCGTGAACTTGTGCAATGTCGAAAACGCGCATCTTAATTGCCCATGGAAAAAATTAAGCCCCGCGCCTTACGGGCCCGGGGCTCTACGCTGGTTGGACAACCCCAATTAGAGTTGAACGAAATAAGCGCCCGCAGCCCGATCGATGAGTTCCTTGGACATCACGGGTTCTGTATTTAAGTAGCGTGCGATGTCCAAAATCTGATCACAGATGTCTCTGGGATGGGAAGCTCGCAGCTTGCGATTCCGCTTGATATACCATTCCTGCAGCAGATAGGCCAGCCCCCGATCGGAGTATTCCACTCCCTTGTGATCTGCGACAATCTTGAAAATCTTCCGATAGTTCTCGTACGAAGGATCCTCGACTTCAATTTTGTGTCTCAGCCGGCGCAGGAAAGCTTCGTCCACCAGATCCCGTGGCGGCAGGTTCGTTGAGAATACGACCAGAACGTCAAAGGGGACCTCGACCTTCCGACCCGTATGCAGCGTCAGATAGTCAATCCGATTCTCCAACGGCACAATCCATCGGTTGAGCAAGTCACGAGGTCGCACTTGCTGGCGCCCAAAGTCGTCAATCAGGAAGACACCACCATTCGCTTTGACCTGGAAAGGTGCCTCATAAAATTTATTCACATCATCGAAAACCAGGTCCAATCCAGCCATGGTTAGCTCACCGCCAACAACAACGAAAGGTCTTCGGATCCTAACCCACCGGGGATCGCGTTTGGAGCCCGATTTCAGTGTGCCGGTACCGTCAGCGCTGGCGTCTTCATCCGGAGCCAGCACGTGGTTCACTGAATCATAAAGCTTCACCACCTGCCCATCGACGTCGAGCGCGAAGGGAATGTACATATCCTCTTCGAGAGTCATTCGACCGATGGCCCTTGCAATGGACGTCTTGCCGTTGCCTGGAGGTCCATAGAGAAAGATGGATGTACCCGAGTTCACCGCGGGGCCAATACGGCTGAAAGTCGTTTCTGAGAGGATCAGATCGGACAATGCTTGACGCATGGCACGCGCATGGACCGTGGGACGGCTCCGGCTCTGCTTTCTGATCGCCTCGTTATAGTCCTCAAGTGGAACCGGCGCTGGTCCAGCATACTGGCTCCGCTCAAGAGCTTCCCGGGCTCGGGCAATCCCGGCACCGGTAATCGCGTACTGATATGCCCCTTCGCCAAAACCAACCTGGGTTTTAACTTCGACGAACTTCTCCCGTTTGAGCGATTCCAGAATTTGGTCCGTCAGGCCAGCGAAGGGTAAAGTCATAGCCTCGGCCACCTTAAAGCCCGTCAGGTAGCCCCGAAAGTAGAGGATCTTCAGAGCGAGGTCCTGCAGCCAGAGTTCGGAAAGGCCGGTGTCCTCCACTCGGCTAATGGGCGGTGGTACGAAGCGCAGATTTGAGGTGGTTGGGCGGCCACCCTCGTAGCCCCGTCCCACTTCCGCTCTTGGTAATGTCATAATGCCCTCCAATAAATACGGGCGATATATATACCGATAATTACACCCGCAGACAGACTGCGCCCACAAAATGGTGGATGCAGCTACTATGCCATTCGTGCATGAGATTATAGTCAGCCATGCACAGTACAACAACTATAGCTGATTGTGCCATCACAACTGGCGTTGTACAATCCCACCATGCGCCTATCAATCATCATGCCCGTATATAACGAAGCAAATACAATTAAAGAGATCATCGAGCGTGTCCAAGCGGTCGAGTTGGCGGATGAAATCATCGTGGTGGATGACGGCTCATCCGACGGTACTCGGGAGATCCTAAAGAGACTGGCTGCTGATAACCCGACAGTCCGGCTTTTCCTTCATGATCGAAACAAAGGCAAAGGAGCTGCTGTCCGCACTGGCATCGACGAGGTGACCGGAGATCTGGTCCTGATTCAGGACGCCGACCTCGAATACGATCCCCGGGATATCCCAGCCCTGCTCAAGCCCATCGAAGAGGGCAAAGCCGACGTAGTTTACGGATCACGGTTTCTTGGAGCTCCCCGCCGCTCGACGATGTTCTGGCATATGGTTGCGAATAAATTGCTGACCTTTATGACGAACTTGCTTTACAACAGCATCCTCTCGGATATGGAAACGGGTTACAAGCTATTTAAGCGAGAGGTCATTCAAGATATTCCACTCCACGCCAGGCGCTTCGAATTTGAGCCGGAGGTCACCGCCAAGCTGCTTAAGCGCAAGCTCCGGATATTCGAGGTCCCAATCTCCTTCAATCCGCGGGAGTATGAGGAGGGCAAAAAGATCGGCCTTGCAGATGCCTTCGAGGCCGTTTGGGCGTTGCTGAAGTACAGGATTATGGATTAAGCTGTCTCCGGCTGCCTGAAGTCGATAATATTGAGCTGATCGGTCCTTGTTCCCCGATACTCATTCCATTCATACTGGAAAGCGACATCCAAACGATTTGAAATTTCTCCGGCCCGATCACCCAATCGGAATCCGATCGAGTCAAAATAGCGCTCCCCGTTATGCAGGGTCATTTTTAAGTGCGCCCCATCGGAGCCGACACGCCGGTGCCCAACGACATGCATTGCTTCAGCCACCAGCAGCGGTGCGGGGTTTCCATGACCGAATGGCTTCATTGCCTCCATTGTGTCCAGCAAGCCAACATTTAGATCCTCAGGGCTGACGACGGCATCCACTTTCAGGCTAGGCCGCAATAATTCGCCTTCAAGCTTCTCCTGTGTGTACAGATCCATGCGATCGTAAAATTCGGACAAATCCTCTTCGTTGAGCTGGAAACCGGCCGCAGCGGCGTGACCGCCAAATTCAAGCAATAAATCCGAACATGCCTCCAATGCCTCTGTGATGTGGAACTCGGGAACACTCCGAGCCGAGCCTTTGACCACTCCCTCTTTGATGCGGGCGATCAGAACTGGCCGATAGTATTGCTCCAGCAGCCTGGAAGCCGCCAGACCGACAACCCCCTCATGGAACTCCTCATCGAGCGCGAATAGCAGCGTTGATTCCTCTGGCCCCCTTAGCAGCCGCTGGCCGGCTCGCTCAACAGCCCGGCTGGTCTCCGCTTGCCGGCGCCGATTGTGCTGGTCGAGGGTTGTGGCAAGTCTCTTCGCCTCGGCTTTATCATCCGTCAGAAGCAGCTGGAGCGGTTCCTGAGCGGAAGCCATACGACCAGCGGCATTAATCCGTGGGGCCAGGCGAAAGGCAATGTCCGTCGCTGTGATCTCGCTCTTCAAGCCTGCCACCTCAACGAGCGCGCTCAGCCCGATCCGAGATCGCCGGTTCATTCGCTCCAAACCTTGGGCCACCAACCTCCGGTTTTCATCTCGCAGCGGTGCCAAATCCGCTACCGTTCCCAACGCCACCAGGTCCAGCCCCGATTCCGGCTTCCCAATGCCAGCCAGTTCGCTCACTGCCTCGGCAAGTTTGTAGGCGAGCCCAACTCCCGCAAAGGATTTAAATGGATACGTGTCCCCTGGAATCTTGGGATTGACAATCACATCCGCCGGGGGAAGAGTTTCGGCTGGATGATGGTGATCGGTCACGACAACCATGAATCCAAGGCTCTTCGCGTGCTGAACTTGCTCGATTGCCC
>JBKHKF010000164.1:0-6349 GCA_046537745.1 Anaerolineales bacterium
AGTTCGAAGGCCTGAGAACGCTGGCCATCAACCACCGGGGGAACGGCGATATGGGGGAATTTATCCGGGATTCGGGCTACACTCTGGCTTACTGCTACATGGAAGCCGTGCGGGACGGGCGCCGGCAGACGATCGTAACACTCTACTCGGGCCAGGTGGACGTCTCGCAAATTGCCCGTAAATACGGCGGCGGCGGCCACAAAGGCGCGGCCGGCTTTCAGTTCATACGGGAAGGTGATCCGTTCCCAGACGAGCCGCTGGACTGAGCGCATTGGATCGGGTCCTTCAATCCAACCCCGGCTGATATCCGAATTAACTTCGACCACCCCCCACCAGTAAATGGGTTTGATTCGGGTCAATTTGGGCCAGTTCCAGCGCACGATGGAACGCTTGATGCGCCTGCGCAAACCGTCCGAGGCTGAAATCAGCACTTGCTGACTGCAGCCTGAAACAATGCCGGGGCCAATACAGACAATTGTGCCCCTGACCATTTTCGGCGGCTCCTGCACGTGCCTGGATCGCTGATTCCTTGGTGGCGTCCTTCCATATGGTCCATCAGCCCAGCCCTGGTACAGGAGCATCCGCGGGCGGGCTGGTAAACCGCGCCATCCCCCAGGCCACCAACGTCATCAACACGATCCGCACGATATCAAAATCAGCCGATGCTGGCAGCACCAACCCCAACGTGAAATTGAAGCCGAAATGCAGCAAGATCGCCCCAAGCACACTTCGCCCCGTGCTGTTGTAAACCCAGGTGAAAATAAAGGACAGCGGAAATATGGTGATGAAGAAGAAAAGGGAATCCATGCTGAAGAACCCCCAACCAGCCTGGGTCGTGCCTTCCATAAAGAAGAGCGGGATGTGCCAGGTCCACCAGACGAACGCCAGCAGCCAGGTGCTCCGCGCTGGCGAATAATCCAACTGCAGCTTCTCCAAGGCATAGCCGCGCCAGCCGAGCTCCTCAGAGATCGGCCCGGCGATAAGGCCACCAAACACCATTCCGATCAACAACGCCGGATTGGCCAATACCAGCTGCAGCCCCTGGAAGCTCGCTTGCTGCCATCCAAACAGCGCGGCGGCTCCGGCCGAAGCGGCGCTGATCACAGGGATCACCAACAAGATGAATGCGACCCAACCGGCGGTTAACCTTCTGGGCTGGATGGTCCGCTGCCACAAATCCCTCAGCTCACGGCGGCCCTCGGAACGAGCCGCCAAAAGAAGGCCAACCAGCGAGGGACCAAAACCTCCCATCAGCCAGGCGACTCCCCACCAGGAAGCGGTCACATCCTTACCAGCCACCACCGCCGGCAGCCAGAACAGCCAGGAGAAGCCAAAGGTGATCAGAAAGAATTTGATGACTGCAGACATGGTTGAAGATCCTCCGATCATCAAGGTTAAGATTACCGAGCCAATCTTATTGCCTTTTCATTGTGGCTGCTTAGATTCAAGAACAGAAAAGCGAATAGATTTCCATCATGAGGAGAGGCGGCTTTCGTCCATGCCGCTGCTTGCTTTCATCGCTTCCAAACGCTTTAGCAAGTGACTTCGTTCCGATGCATTCTGAGCCAGCCCCAGCGCACGCCGGAAAGCTTGAGCCGCCTCCTCATCCCGGCCGAGGCGGTGCAGCAGTTCCGCCCTGGCAGAATGCAGCCAGCGGTAGTCGGCCAGCTCCTCCCCCAGCTCAGGCTGATCCATCATGGCCAGCCCGTATTCGGGTCCCAGCGCCATGGCGACGGCCACCGCGCGGTTCAGCTCCACCACCGGTGAAGGTGTGATACGGGTCAATAGACCATAGAGCAGCGCAATGCGGTGCCAATTGGTGTTCTCGGGCCTCTCAGCCCGAGCGTGCTCCGCTGCAATGGCCGCCTGAAGTTGGTATTGACCGATTATCCCGGCTTCCTGCGCCTGGGCCAGATGATGAAGACCACGTTCGATCATTGATCGATCCCACAAGGACCGATCCTGCTCATCCAGCAGGAGCAAATCTCCATCTTCCGAAACCCTGGTCCGTTGACGGGAGGCCTGCAGCAACATCAGTGCCAATAGGCCGTGAACCTCCGCTTGATCCGGCATGGTGTCAACCAGCATTTGTCCCAATCGTATCGCATCCACCGCCAATTCCTGACGGGTGAGATCCTCCCCCTCGCTCGCCAAATACCCCTCATTGAAAATTAGATAAATGATGGCGAGAACCGCCGCCAGGCGTTCCGAAAGCACATCTTCCGACGGGACTTTGAAGGGGATGCCGGCAGTCTTAATCTTGTTCTTGGCCCTGACCAACCGCTGGGCCATGGTGGCTTCCTTGACGAGAAAAGCGCGGGCAATCTCGCGGATTGTCAAGCCTCCCAGCGCCCGAAGCGTCAGGGCCACTTGCGCCTCCGGGTCTAGCGCCGGGTGGCAGCAGGTGAAGATCAAGCCCAATTGATCCTTGAGATCATGGTCCCTACTGCTGTTTTACCCATAGCACAATCGAATTGTTGCGGTGCCCTTAACCCTACGCGAGAATGGATCGGGCGTTCTTTTGCTACGAGGCCGCCACCTGCAAGCTGAATTAGTCCAATGGTGGTGGAAAGACTGATAAAGGAATGAGATGATTCGTCAATGGGTTGAAGGCTTTGGGGCCGTCGCCGTGACCGCGGCCGTCACCCTGCTTTCGGTCATCCTGGCTGTCGCGCTGGCAGCCGGACTCGATCTTCTGATCAAGGGCTTTATCGCCAGAGGCGATCTGCTCGTCGCTGGCTTGATCGCGGCCATCCTTGCGCCCCTGATGACCTACAGCTTCATCCGGTTGAGCCAGCAGCTCGCGGAAGCCGAAGAGCGTCTGCGGATACTGGCCACGGTGGACGACCTGACCCAGGCTTTCAACCGCCGCCAGCTGCTCGCGCTGGCGCAGTTGGAATGGGAGCGAGCCGAGCGCTATCAACGCGAGCTATCGTTGGCTATCCTGGACATCGATCACTTCAAACGCATCAACGACAGCTACGGCCACCAGCTGGGAGATCGGGTGCTGCGCCAGATCTCGCAGTTATGCCAATCCGAACTGCGCAGGCCCGATCGGCTCGGACGCTATGGCGGCGAGGAATTCATTCTTCTCTTACCTGAGACCGGCGCGCAGGAGGCAGTTGTTGTCGCCGAGCGCCTCCGTCAAAGCATTGAGAATCATAATTTTCTCACTCCCTCGGGCAAAGTTGGCATCACCGCCAGCTTTGGGGTGGCAACGCTCAGCTCAAAAACACCCGACATTGATGCTTTGCTCCGGTACGCCGACGAGGCCCTTTACATCGCCAAATCTGAGGGGAGGAATAAGGTTGTTCTCTCTGATTAATCCGGTTTCCGAATCTCATCGAATCGAGCTTTCTGACCTCAATATGGCGATGGCTGCCGCGGATTCCGGTAACTGCACCGGCCTTTTTTCCCACGGCAGTTAGGTCCAATCCGCTGAACGGACAAATGCCGCGCTACGAATTTGCCGACACCAACCGGGCTATCACGGCTGCGATTTCATCCAATATCTGCCGGGCCGGCTTCTCCCGATAGCTCTCCGGATACATCAACCCAAATCCATCCCCCTCATAACGTGGGATCACATGCAGGTGCGCGTGAAAAACATCCTGGCCAGCGCTGACGCCATCGGCCAGCAGTAAGTTGACGCCGCTTGGCGCCAGCTCAGACCGGTAAAGGGCCGCCGCCACCCGCTGCGCCACCCGCATCAAGTGGCCTGCGGTTTCTGCCGGCAGCTCTCGTAATCCATCCCTATGTTCCCTGGGGATCACCAGGGTGTGCCCCGGGTTGATCGGTTGGATATCCAGGAAGGCATAGGAGACTTCATCGCTGTAGACCACACTGGCCGTAAGCTCCCCCGCCAGGATGGAACAGAACACACAGTTAACCATCATTCACCTCCGGTTGCCACATTAAAGGGGATCACCCGGGGAGAGGATCCAGGCATTTTCATGTCGTTTGAATCCTACGCGAGGGTAGTACTGAGTCGCCGCCGGCGCAGCCAGCAGAATCACTGTGCAGCTCGGATCCAGCTGATGCCGTGTCCGCCTTAGGAGCTCAAGACCCACGCCCTGCCGTTGGTAAGACTGGTCCACGGCCAGGTCCGATAGATAGCAGCAGTAGCCAAAATCGGTGACGGAGCGAGCTACCCCAATCAAAAGATCATCCTGCCAGGCTGTGATGAGAAGGTCCGCGTGATCGAGCATCTTGGCGATGCACGCTCGATCCTGTACCGGTCGCCGTTCGGCCAGACCGGATCGCTCGAGAATGTCCACAAACTGCTCTGGGCTGAATCGCTCATCAATCTTGAACTCAATCACTCCTTGCCTCCTGAGCTGAGGGCCGCCGAAAGATCCGTGGCGGCTCGAGCATAAGCGATAAGGTACACTTGCACATCTGTCTACACTGCTTCGACGCTGTGCCCCGCCTCTACCAGCGCATCCTGTGCCAGGGGCAAATCGGAGCCGCGCACGAGCAGATAATCGGTGTCGAAAGTCGAGAGCACAAATATGCTCACGCCAGCCTCGGCCAGGGGCTGTGCCAGCGACGCCAGCACCCCCACCTCAGTAAAATCCAACGGTCCTTGTACCTGAAAGCAGCGGAACCCGCGCTCGGCTTTCACCGACTTCGGAACCGAGGCGTCGAGGCAGAGGATGGATAATTCCTCTGAAGTTCGTGTGATGGAGGCCAACGGACCATTTGTAGCCCACGCCGTGATATCCATATCTGGCTCTAATCGAACCACGTCAAAGGAAGCGTTCAGAAGCTCCAGAGTCTGCTGCTTCGGTTCTATCATCGGCACCTCCCAGTGAACGTCTCCATTTCAGATGGCATTTACTGAGTTCGTGTGGCCAGCGTACGAGCAGCGCTGCCGAAGCAGAATTCGCGTAATCTCTTCGGCCCTTGATATACGTTCGCCCGCTCGCGTTGACGCGCTCGCCCGCCCCATGGTACACTCTTTTCCGACAATTAGGCTCGGGTTTCGACCCGAGACTCATCCAGAGAGGTGGAGGGACCGGCCCGATGAAGCCTCGGCAACCACCGCCGCCAGCCCTGTTGGTGTGAGGAAGGTGCCAATTCCGGCAGAAGAGACCAGTAGGTCCTCTGGAAGATGAGCGATGAGCGTGTGATCTCGCCGGCCTTCCAGTGGAGGCCGGTTTCTTATTGTAGACCAGACGGCACATCCGGCATGAATGAGGAGTGAGAAATGCCCCGATATCAAACCCAAACACTAGGCTTCCCGCGCATCGGACCTCGGCGTGAACTGAAGCGAGCTCTGTCCAGCTACTGGAAGGGCGACATCGATGACCAGGCGCTGCTGACCACGCTGCGGGAGGTGGAGGACCATGCCTGGGGCGCCCAGCTGGCCGCCGGCATCGACCGCATCGGCGTCGGCGATTCAACACTTTACGATCATGTGCTCGATTGGGCTCACCGTTTCGGATTAATACCAAAACGGTTCCATGAGCTCGATGGCCTGGACCAATACTTCGCCATGGCACGCGGGGCTGAGCAGGGCGCCGCGCTCGAGCTTACCAAGTGGTTTGACACCAACTATCACTACCTGGTTCCTGAAATCGAGGCGGATTTCACTCCTGAGTTGGCCGTGGAGAGCTACCTTGAAACGCTCCATCGAGCGAAGGAATCCCTGGGAGAGCGGGCTGTTCCCATCGTGCTTGGCCCCGTAACCCTGCTCGCACTTTCAAAGGTCGAGGCGGAGATCGCCGAGGCGCTCGAGAAGCTGCAGCCCCTTTATAGTCAACTTCTGGCCGAGCTGGCCGCGATGGGATTTCATGAGGTGCAGCTGCACGAACCCGCATTGGTGTTGGAGCAGGCAGAAGATCTGCGGCCGCTCTTCAAGAAAGCGTATGCTGCGCTTTCGGAAAGCGATCTCGATCTAAATATCGTTACCTATTTCGATGACTTGGGTATCTCCCTGGATTGGCTCGTTGAACTTCCAATAGATGTGCTCACACTGGATTTCACCCGAGGTGATAATATTGGCGCGCTTCAAGAGGTGAGTTGGCCCAAGTCACTGAAACTGGCCGCCGGTGTCATCGATGGCCGCAACGTTTGGCGCGTCAACGCCGATGAAGCGCTGGCAGTGATCGCCGAGTTGTCGAATCTCGTGCCGGAGCTCCGCTTGAGCGCTTCCAGTTCGCTCCAATTCGTCCCTTACACCGTTGAAGCCGAAACCGAGCTTCCCGCTGAACTCCGAGGTGTCCTTGCCTTTGCTGAGGAGAAATTGGCAGAACTGGCGGTGCTCGCCCAGCCCGAAGATGAGCAGCAACCTGAGGTGGCCGGATGGGCCTCCCGCTGGCAAGCCTTCCGCGATTTCGCACCCAGC
>JBKHKF010000165.1:0-6316 GCA_046537745.1 Anaerolineales bacterium
GATCCGTACGGTCGGGCAGGTGACGCTGCTCCCCAGCTGCAATTGATCCGTCGCCTGGGCGATGGCGCCAAGTACCCCCCAGACAAAGGGGCTGTGCCCTTGTTTATCAATCCAGGGGTGGAAGTGATCGGAAATCAGCGCGAATTCAAAGCCCGCCTGTTCCGCTCTTCGAGCGTTTGCCACCAACGCTCTGGGTGAATGCTCTTCGCTGGATAATGCGTAACCGATTTTCATAGGGGAATTCCTCTACTTTCTTGCAGCTCTGATAAATCTGGCTCTGTTCCCATTTTGGAATCGAGCGGACGGGAAGGAAATAGATTGGAGGCCCGAAGGAGGATATAGGTCGGTTTTCCTCAGCTGAAAGTGTCAAGAAGGTTATATCCCCTCGATCTACCCTGAATATGCAGCCCGATACAGGCAAAAGGCGGTGTGATCCTCTACCATCAGGATCGAGCTATCGAATCGGCTTTCAAAGGAGCAAAGAATGCATAACAACCTCGTTCTATCCGCTTCAACTCTGATCGGTGATGACGTGGTCAACCTAGCCGGCGAGAATCTCGGTGAACTGGAAGAGATCATGCTGGACGTGGGAACGGGCCAGGTTGCATATGCTGTCCTGTCCTTCGGCGGTTTCCTGGGAATGGGCGACAAGCTGTTCGCCATTCCTTGGGAGGCTTTGCAGGTCGACACCGAGAAGGAGGCCTTTATCCTCGACCTGGCACGCGAAGATCTGGAAAACGCGCCAGGGTTTGATAAGGATGATTGGCCGAGCACCATTGAGCGTGACTTCTTGATCGAAATCCACCAGTTTTACGGCTACAAACCTTATTGGGAGTAACAACAATAATGCCCCGCCCCCCGTTGAGGGGGCGGGGCTGCAGTTGAAATACAAAAATTGGGCGGATTCGGGTACCGGATTACGCCTTTTGAGCGCGGGCAGCGGGTCCGGGGAGCCGAAGCTGGAATCGGCGGAAGGCCCTTGGGTCCTCCCTTTTCGTCAAAGTCGCTGGGGCCGATGGGATTCGCATGAAAGCGCTGTCTTTCACCCCCTCAAGCGGGTTGGTATGGCTGGGTCGGTCAAAAGGCTGCAACGATTTGTAAGCGTGGATCAAGGAGTACGGATGAATTCATGGACTTAACTCGCAAGAGCATCGAGGTCATTAAGTCGAACCAGGCTGAAACAGGTGCCTTTGGCGCCAGCCCGAATTTTGAGCCGTACCAGTACTGCTGGTTCCGGGATGGGGCGTATTGTGCCTATGCCCTGGACTTATGGGGTGAGAGCGAGGCTTCGGCGAAGTTCTTCTCGTGGTCAGCGGAGCTCATCCTTTCACAGAAAGACAAGATGGAAACGGGGATGCAACGAGCTTGGGAAGGCGAATCCCTTGAAGAAGACATGATCCTGCACACTCGCTACACGCTGGACGGGCGGCCGGTTGAGGGAGTTCCCTGGGCGAACTTTCAACTGGATGGCATGGGGACCTGGCTCTGGGCGCTCAAACAGCACCTCGATCGGTCGGAAAAAACTGACCTCGATGAGCGATGGATGGAGGCTGTCGAGACCCTGCGACGCTATTTAGCGGCGCTGTGGAGCGTCCCCTGCTACGACCTTTGGGAGGAGGAAGCCCGGCGCCTGCATATCTACACGCTGGCCTCGATCTGGGCGGGCTTGAACGCCTGGCAAGGAAGAGGAAATGGTGGAGCTGGCCATGATGGCGGTCAAATCCGCCAGTTCATCCTCAACAATGGACTGGTGGACGGGGCCTTCGTTCGCTCCATCGGCGATCCGAAAATCGATGCCAGCTTGTTGGGATTGGCCCTCCCGGCCGAGATCCTCCCCGGCGATGACCCAAGGATTGTGGCGACGGTGAGGCGGATCGAAGAACAGCTGCGGCGGGGGGACGGCGTACATCGGAATATGCGGGATACGTATTACGGCGGCGGCGCCTGGCTGCTGCTTTCAGCGTGGCTGGCCAAGTACTATCTCGATCAAGGGCAGCTTGAACAGGCGGAGCCGCTGCTGGCCTGGGTGGAGGAGCAGGCAGCGGATCAGGGTTGGCTGCCGGAGCAGGTTCCCCAAAATCTGAACGATCCGAGCTTTCTGGAGCGCTGGCGTGGGTTCTGGGGTGAGATCGCCTCCCCGCTGCTGTGGTCCCACGCGAAATACTTGATTGCCAAGAAAAAGCAAATTGAAATCGACTGATTTGCCGAGGAGCGACCGGATGAGAGAAAAGGAATAACAGAGGATGACCGAGCGATGGTACAAGAATGCGCTCATTTACTGTCTTGATGTCGAAACCTACAAGGACAGCACCGGCAACGGAATCGGTGATTTTCAAGGCCTGAGTGAAAAATTAAACTACATCGCCAACTTGGGAGCTAACTGCATTTGGCTGCTTCCCTTTTACCCTTCGCCTAATCGGGATAACGGCTATGACGTCATGGATTATTACGGGGTGGATCCCCGGCTGGGAACGCTGGGCGATTTCGTCCAATTCATGCGGTTGGCGGAGGAACGGGGGCTGCGGGTCATTGTCGACCTGGTCATCAATCACACTTCCATCGAGCATCCGTGGTTCCAACAGGCGCGTAAGGATGAGAATTCGAAATACCGGGATTTTTACGTTTGGTCCGAGGAAAAGCCCGAGGACGCCGATCAAGGCATGATCTTCCCTGGCCAGCAGGAAACCACCTGGACCTACGATCGGGCCGCCGGCGAGTATTACTACCATCGCTTTTATGAGCACCAGCCCGAGCTCAATATCTCAAATCCAAAGGTGAGGGAAGAGATGCGCAAGATCATGGGCTTCTGGCTCGAACTGGGTGTTTCTGGTTTTCGATTGGACGCTGCGCCGTTCTTGATCGAGCTCAAAGGGATCGACGACCCCGATGTGGACAACCCATACGGGTACCTGAGCGAATTCAGGGATTACCTCTCGTGGCGGCGCGGTGACGCCATCCTGCTGGCAGAAGCCAACGTGGCCCCGGAGAAGGTGGATGAGTATTTCGCCAACGGGACTCGCATGCACATGCTGTTCAATTTCCTGCTGAACCAGAACCTTTTCCTGGCGCTTGAGCGGGAAAAGGCCTCCCCCCTGGTCGAGAGCATGCAGGAGACGCCAGCCATCCCGGCGACGGGACAGTGGGCTAACTTTCTGAGGAACCATGACGAACTGGATTTGGGCCGCTTGAGTGATCAGGAGCGCCAGCAGGTGTTCCAAAAATTCGCGCCGGAGGAGGATATGCGGTTGTTCGATCGGGGCATTCGGCGGCGGCTGCCGCCGATGCTGGCGGGCAATTGGCCGAAGATCGAGATGGCTTACAGTCTGATGTTATCGCTGCCGGGTTCGCCGATCTTGCGCTACGGCGAGGAAATTGGAATGGGTGAAGATCTATCGCTGTCCGGCCGGACGGCGGTCCGAACACCGATGCAATGGTCCAATGAAAAGAATGCGGGTTTCTCTTCAGCCGAGGCGGAGGACCTGATTCGACCCGTGGTCGAGGGGGGCCAGTACGGTTATGAGCAAATCAATGTGGCCGACCAGCAGAGCGACCGCGATTCCCTGCTCAACCGGATTGAGCTTATGCTGCGGGCGCGCCGGAACGCGCCCGAGCTGGGCAACGGCACATGCCGGGTCCTCGAGGTGGAGAACGAATCGGTATTGGCGCACAGCTGCAGCTGGCGGGGTGGGCGGTTTGTCGCGCTGCACAACCTGAGCGGCGGTTCGCAGCAGGTCAAGCTGACCGCCCTGGAGCTTGAGCCGCAGAAGTTCATCAACCTGCTTGGCCGGGAAGCGATGGAGATCAGCGGCGAACGGCTAACCCTGCGGCCTTACGGCTATCAGTGGCTTCGAAGCAAGAGCCAGGTTGCTTGATTGGTGTTTCTGGTCCTGGGTAGAACGGTCTGGCGAATGCTTGAGCGATCCCTATCCCCATTTATGCATATAGATACATGACAGTTTTTAGGACGCCGATTAGGCTATTGGAGAGCATCCATCGAGGGGGATGCATTGTCCCCGGTGGGTTGGCAAGGAGGACAAACGGGTGAATCTGATGGTCATTGATCCGAGCCGGCAGCGGCTGGCTTGGCTGCGCCAGGTGGCGGAAAGCACGCAGGGTTGGCGGGTGGTGGCAGCGGGGCTTCAGCCGCTGACCGCCGTTCGTCAGCTGGACGGCATCACAGCGATTGAAGCCCTGGTTGTCAACATCGATGCGCCCTATGCGGCCGATGTCCGCATGTGGGGAATTCTGCGGGCGACCGTCAATGTGCAGCGAATTCTTGCTTTGACGGAGCAGACCTCCGCCAGCGTCGTCGATTTTGCCCTGGCGATGGATTTCTCAGGCCTTCAACCCATTCCTGTGGCCGAGAAGGTGCTGAAGCGCGCCTTTTTCCAAATGGCCCGTGGCGAACCCGCCTTCAGCCCCGAGCTGATGGAAGGCTACCGGCTGGAGCTGGTGGCCAGCAGCCCGGCCAGTCGAGACACCTTTCCGACCACCGCGCTGGCGACGGGCTCAAGTGCCCGTATCCTCTTCCAGGATAGGGATCGGGGCAGCGTGGGCTGAACGTGGCCCTGGCTGCTGGCGCCAGGCCGCCCGGCTTCGGCGTCCCTCAGCGATCGACATATTTCTCCATTACCAGAAAAAACAAATCGCGCAGCAGGCCGACTTTTCCCCTTCGGCCGACTCGATGAGAAGCTTCCTCGAAATTCTCCGTAGCCAGCGGCCGCTGATGGATCAACTGCAAATGGACGCACAACTCATCCGGTCAAAGTATGGGAGGAGTTCGGTTCAGATGGTAGAGCACAGAGCGCAGAGCACAGAGCGCAGAGCTCAGCGCTCGGCGCCGAGCTGTTTGGCGGGGAGCCGAAATCAAAAACCCGCACCGACAAAGGTGCGGGTTGTGCTTTCTGACAGGCTCCTCGGGCTGGACTCGAACCAGCAACCCTCCGGTTAACAGCCGGATGCTCTGCCAATTGAGCTACCGAGGAAGGGCGAAGGGATTATAACGGGCGGCCTGGGGAGCGTCAAGCTCCGCGCCGGAATCCTGCCTCTCTGTCACAGCCTCCGGCTTTCTCTATCTGACCAGCTGGTCTACAATCTCCAATTACGACCCCTCTTGTCACATTTTGGCCCCGAGGGCCGTTTCAACTTTAAAGGCACACTGGCGAGAACGCGGGAGAAGGAGACCGATCCATGAGGCGAACCAGGCCGATTTTCACATTGATTGTACTGGTGGTGGCGATGTCCCTCAGCGGCTGCACGCTGCTGGATGACATTTTCGGTGGGCTGGCGGCGGTGTGCGAGCAGCCCGAACTGGTGGTCACCAAGACGGCCGACACCAACGACGGTCTGTGCAGCGCTGATGATTGCTCGCTGCGGGAGGCGGTGATCACCTCCAACGACTGCCCCGGCGAGGACACCATCCGCATCCCCGCCGGCGTGTACCGCCTCACGCGCACCGGCGCTGATGAGGAAGAAGCTCGCCGCGGCGACTTGGATCTGCGCGACGATGTGATCATCCTCGGAGATCCTAGCCGCACCACGCCTGATTCGGGGGAGGCGGAGGTGGTCGAAATCCGGGGCGAAGGAGCCGACCGCATCTTCGACATCGCGCCGGCGCGGGACTTCGACCGCACATCCCCCTTGAACGTCGTTATCCAGCGTGTGATCGTGCGCGAAGGACGCGCCGACCGCGGCGCCGGCATCCTCAACCGGGGCAATCTGCGGCTGGTGCTGGTGTCCATGATGAACAACCAGGCGGCGCTGCCCGATGGTGTGGGCGGCGAGGCCAACGGCGGCGGGTTGTACAACCAGGACAGCGGCCAACTGCATTTCGATAACGTCAGTTTCAATAACAACCGGGCCGACAACGGCGCCGGGCTGTACATGCAGAGCGGATCGGCGGTGGGCGATGAGATCGCCATCACAGAAAACTCGGCCGCAGGGGACGGCGGTGGAATCTACCTGCGCACGGGCAGCCGGACAGAGCTGACGAACGTCGATTTCATTCACAACCAGGCCGGCGGCAACGGCGGCGGCGTATTCAGCGATTCCGAGTTTGACGGCCAGTTCCTTCTTTTTGAGGAGAACTCGGCCGAGGGCCAGGGAGGCGGCCTGTTCAACGGGAGCAGCGCGCTGGCCCTGCTCGACAATACGCACTTCACCCTGAACCTGGGCGGGCAGGGGGGCGGCCTCTTCAACGCCGGCCGGACGGAGGTCTCCCGCAGCTCTATCAACCAGAACCGGGCCTTCGATCACCAGGGCGGCGGCATCGCCAACATCCGCAGTTCGCTCGCCTCCGAAAGCGGCGTTGTTCCAC
>JBKHKF010000166.1:0-6283 GCA_046537745.1 Anaerolineales bacterium
GGAGCCAGCGGTCCCCGACGGTCAAGTAGAAGAGCGCGAGCCAACCCCGGGGCCCGACGAATCGGAATCCTCCCAATGCCTGGTCGGCCGCTGGCGAGCCGATCATGAGAGCTTCGCCGGCTATCTAGAGGACGCTTTCGAGAGCCCCGCCGAGGGCTTGCTGGATTTCGAATTCGAAACAGGTCGCGGCGACCTGTTCCTGGAATTCACCGATAGCGGAGAAATGTCCATGGAAGGCGAGGATTTCCAGATCGATCTACAAATCGTTGGCCTGGCCTCCTTCACCTTCGTGCTCCAGGCCGACGGCTCCGCCACTTACGCCGCCGATGATCAGGCTATCGCAATCTGGGACGTGGATTACGAATCGGCGACGGAAGGCGAGGGCGAGGTGCTCAGCCTCCCAGAGATTGGCGCCGAAGCCGTGCTCAATATCACGCCGGAGGGACTCTTCGGCTACGCTCGTTCCGAGGGCTACACCCACGAGATTGAGCGCGCTCCCGCCGGAGCCGGCCATTCACCCTACCAGTGCAGCGGTGACACGCTGACCCTCGGCCCAGAGGGTTTTCAGCCGGTTCGATGGGAGCGAGTCTCCAACTGACATTCCGACGCCCTTGATCCACAGGAGCGAGTCTTAGCTTTATGCCATTTGATCACGATCGACCTTTTTGGCTGATGTTCACGGCGCTCATCTTGACCACGCTTGCCTGTACCACCTTGCTCCCGGGTACCGGGGAGGATAAGACAAGCTCAGGCAGTTCGGACTCCGAGGGAAGATCGGATTTGATCTGCGAACAACTCGGCTACCCCTGCAGCCTGGCCGAGGCCGATCCCGCCGCGCTGGAACGCAGTGGTGAAATTCTTGCTACGGCCGAGGAGACCTACCTGCAGCAGGGCTCCATGCTGGCGGCCGGCCAGCAGTTAGCCGAGGAAGATGACGTGGTTGAACTTGCCTATGACGACACGGGGCTGTGGTTTCGCGTCGAAGGCGGGACCCCGATGTGGCTCTGGGATTACGAAGAGGTTGTCGATGTGGAACCTGAGCCTTTAACATCGGCGGGCGGGCTTGGGTCTTTGGCCCGCCCGGTGGCACAGGATTCCGGCCCTGTCGGTGAGCAGCCGCCTGGCCAGGAACCCACCAAGCGCGCGTTGTTCATCCTGCCCTGGGCTTACGCCATGGGCGACGACTCCGGTGAACTGGCCGCCGTTCTATCGGAACATCGCAATTATCAATGTTCAAACTGCATTGAGCGGCAGGTTATCTCTCAAGATCCGCGTGAAGGTGATCCTAACGAGGCCGGATACTACGGGCCATCGCTGGATCGCTTCCGAAACTGGAACGCTTACGACCTGCTCTATGTCTTCGCTCACGGGCGCCAATGGTGTGGCGTTCCGGACGAGGAGTCCGGTGGATACTTCATCGAGGGCAGATCCAGGTCAACCGATGAATGCGCCGGCATGCTGACCACCGGTCGCTTCCGTAAATCAATCTTCGACGATGCCAGCTCGCTCGATACCACCGGGGCGGCCTGGGGCCGCAAACCTGGGGACGACTGGTGGATCGAAGCACTTTCACCGGACTTCTTTCAGGCAGAGTATGCAGGTGGACTGCAGGACTCCATCCTGTTTTTCAACGCCTGTCAGCTCATGAACAATGACAGCTTCTCCTCCTCCCTGGCCGGAGAGGATACGGGGGTTGTGGGCTGGACCCAATCGGTCCGGGTCAGCCGAGGCATAGCCAGCGCCAGCACCTTTTATGAAGCGCTGGTGGAAGATGGGCTGCGGGTCGGCAAAGCCGTGGAAAAGGCCAAGGAATCCGCGGGCTACAACACGGAGGACACATATGCCGGCGCGGAGCTCGATCTGAACGGCGATGAGAACCCCCGGGCAGTGGAGGTCATCACATGGATGCATCCGATTTATCAGCAAGAGGTTCAACAGATTGGTTCGCTGCCAACGGAGGGCGTGCCCGGTGACAGCGAGGATGACGCATTGCTCGTTCGGTTCAGGGTGGACGGGATCGATGAGGATCAAAACCCCGCCGACTTCACCATCCATATCAAAATCGGAGACCAGGAACTCGACCAAACGCTTCAGCCCACAGACCAGATCGATGATTACGTCTACGAAGTGCGTGAAGAAATCGATCTTGGCTTTCCTGTCGAAGGCGATGAAGATCGTTCGCTGGAAGCCTGGATAGATCTGCCCGAAGGTGGACAAACCCGTCATTATTTGGAGGATGCCAGGCTCGCCAGCTGCGGCTGGACCGGTTCGGTTTCCGGCGCACGCACCGGCGATCTCAAGGGGGATATCGCGCTGGATCTCATACAGGTGTCCGATGTGGATCCGGAACAACTCAAAGAATTGGAAGCGCTTGGAGTCATCGAGTCCGTGCCCTCCATTCCTAGTGTCGAAAGCCTCAGCGGCTATGGCGACGTGGTCATGCTGACGGGCCAAAACGTGTTCCCCGCCGTGACCGCGCACACCCAGGGAACTTTCTTGATGTTGAGCCAGATGGACGTCGGAATGAATGTCGAAACCCGTGGGCTGCAAATTGATCAGCGGTCTGAGCGTTATATCGAGGGCTCGGTCAACACCGGCCTCACCCACGCCACCAGCCAGCAGGCGATGAATCTTACAGCTGACTTTGTCTGGAACGCAGGAAGCCATTGCGACATCGACCTAATACTTGAAGCCGGCAAGCTGCAGGCTCCGGCAGAATCAGCGGATTGAAATTGCTCAATCATCAAACTATCAGCGCGGACGATAGTCAGCACTTGGCCAAACACTTCGCTGGCGCCGATCGGGCCTGCCTTCAACCGGCGATGAAGGAGAGATATCATCATGAACCGTGCTTCTAGGCCGATCCTGCTTGTAGCCCTCACGCTGGCAATGTTGTCCGTGGCATGCTCTATGCCTTTCAGCGGCCCCGCCGAACTGCCGGACGATGGCCCCCCGGTGGCGGTGTCCAAGGAATCCGCTGCCAGCTTTGTCTCCAAGGTGCTGCAGTCCAGCCAGCAGGCCGCTCAGACCCAGTCGGTGCGGTTCACCGTAACCGACGAAGAGGTGACCTCCGCGCTGTCCTTCGCCGCCGATATTGCCGCCTTCTCTCAGGGCAGCCAGGCCTTCGAAGGCCTGGAAGGCTTTGACCCTGGCGCCCTGGATGGCCAGGACCTGCCCCCGGAGGTGGAGCGGCTGCGCGATCTCGGGGACCTGCTTGGGCAGTTCAGTGGCGAGGGCGGGGGAACCGGCTCTGGATTGCTCGACCTCCGACTGCGACTGGAGGAGCCTCAGGTGTATTTTCTGGCCAGCGGCGACATGATCCTGCGCGGATATGGTCGCTTCTCGCGCTGGCGCTTCCCGATGCGCGTCGTGGTCGCTCCCTCAATCCAGGCCGATCAAATTGAGCTCGATTTCGTGGAAGGACAGCTGGGAGCGGTGCCCCTGCCGGCGTTTATCTTCGACCCTTTGGGCGGTTTGTTCGGCCAAGCGCTGCTGGCCGGCCAGGACTACGCCGAGATCACGGAACTGACCGTCACGGAAGGCGCGCTTACCTTCGCCGGACAGGTGAACCTGGAAAACTTCCAGGGGAACTAGCAGGTTTCAGATCAACAACCACAATCGCCTGCGGTCGCCGGTCGAGTGTTACAATCCCTCCCATTCGACCGGGAGGTACCCAACTAGCTGCATGTGGAAGAAACACTTTCTTTTCATAGTCCTGACGCTGGCTCTCGCAGCCTGCTCTTTCGGCCAAGGGCTACTGACACAGACTCCGGCTGAGCCGGAGGCATCACCGCAACCCACCTCAACCGCCGTCGGCACAGCCTCCCCAGTTCCGATCACGCCAACACTCAGCCCGGAGATCGTAGCGGAGATGGAGGAACTGGAGTCTCAGGTCGTCGAACTTCGGGGCCTCGCCCCCACCGCTCCCATTGAACGGCAGCTCCTTTCCGTTGAGGCGTTCGGACGGATGTTGATGGAGGATTTGCTCGAGAGCTACTCCGCCGAAGAAGCCAAGGACGACGCCCGCCTCCTGGCGCTCTTTGGCCTGCTGCCGGCGGATTTTGACCTATGGAGTTTCTACCTGGAACTTTACACCGAACAGGTGGCCGGCTTTTACAACGCCGAGACCAATGTGCTTTACGTGGTCGAAGGCGCCGAGTTTGACGGTCCCGAACGCCTGACTTACGTGCACGAGTACACTCATGCGCTCCAGGACCAGCATTTCGATTTAGCCGACAGCCTCGCGGTCGATGAGGAGGCCTGCGAAATTGACGGTGAACGCTGCAGCGCAGTGCAGGCGGTGATTGAGGGCGATGCCAGCCTTCTCGAGGAACAATGGCTGCGCATCTACGCCAGCCAGGAGGATTTTGACGACCTGCTCGCTTTTTACGGGGACTTCCAAAGTCCGGTGATGGAACAAGCCCCCGAACCGCTCCGGCAGATATCTCTATTTCCCTATGAGCATGGATTGGCTTTTGTTCGCTGGATACATCAGCGCGGCGGCTGGGCAGCCGTCGACGAACTCTTTGCCGATCCACCCACCACCACCGAAATGATCCTGCACCCCTTGAGCTACGCTGAGGACCCGCCAGTGGATCTAGAGGAAACCGAACCCGACTCCGCCGCACTCGGCTCGAATTGGCGCGTGTTGGATCAGGGAACCCTGGGCGAGTTCGATCTGCGGCTTCTGCTGGCAGCGTCTCTCCCCGAGGAGAGAGCCCAGGAGGCTGCCGAGGGTTGGGGCGGCGACTATTACACTGCCTATTACAACGACGAAGCCCAGGCTGGCGCCTGGTACATCATCCTCCAATGGGACACGATCCGCGACGCCCAGGATGCGTATCAGACCTGGCGCGATTATGGCGAGGCTCGCTTTGGCCCCCGCATTCCGGATGGACAAGCCTACAGATGGGAATCGGACCAGGGCTTCGCCCGGCTCGAACTCGCTTCCAATCAAACACTGTGGCTGGTGGCGCCCGATTCGGATACGCTGGAGGCCCTTCGACAGACCATCGAGTTTCCCGCGGAGGATTGATGAGCGCCGAATTTGATCCTCATCGGGTTGACGGAATTCTCTTCGATATTGATGGAACACTGGCGGACACCGATGACATCATCGTTGAGAAGATCGCCAACTATCTGAATCCGCTCACGAAATTATGGCCTAACCTGCCGGCCCGCCGCTGGGCGCGCTGGCTCCTGATGAAGGCCGAGACGCCAATGAATTTCATCTACGCTTGGTGGGATCGAACCTATTTGGATGAGTTAACAGCGCCGCTCTTCGGCCTGCTGCCGAAAAGACGGGCGGCGCTGGTCGTGCCGCCGCTTCTGGTGCCCGGAGTGCGTGAGATGCTGGAGGCACTTCGCCCACACTACCGTATGGCCGTCGTCACTGCGCGGAGCGAGCACCAGGGGCATCAGCTTTTGCTGGCGGCTGAAATCGACCATTACTTCGAGACGGTCGTCACCACCCGCTCCGTCCGCCGCGCCAAGCCGCACCCCGCCCCGGTGCGCTGGGCAGCGGAGCAGCTCGGCCTCCCTGTCGATCGCTGCTTGATGGTTGGCGACACCACCCTGGACGTGCGGGCCGGCCAGGCGGCCGGCGCCCAGACCGTGGCGGTGCTTTGCGGTCTTGGCGAAGAGCCGGAACTCGCCCGGCTCGATCCCTCACTGCTCCTTGAGAAAACATCCGATCTTGTGGATCATCTGCCGCCATCGGATCGCCCTGCGCGCTGACAGCCACCGCGAATTCCTGCACGCCCAATTTTTCATCACAATCAGTTTGGTTGCTCCATGATGCCTTAGAAGCCGAAGGCATTCAGCAGAAAGTCAGGCACCCAGAATTGGCCGAATCCCACCAGTGCAGCCGCCAAGGAGATGATCAGGATCAGCGCGCCGAAGATCATCAGCGCATAATCTCTAGGCTGATACTGAAGCTTGATCAGCCATGTTCGAGGCCCGGTGCCGAAGGCGCGCAAATCCATGGCGTCGATGATGTCCTCGCTGCCCACCAGCGCATGAATGGTAACCGGGACAACCAGGGGCGCCAGCTTGCGCACCTGTGCGATCAGGCCGCCCTCGATCTTCTCCAGCTCATAGCCGCGCGCTTTCTGCGCATCCAGGGTCAGCTGAAAATCGCGTCCGAAGGTTGGGATGAAGCGCATGGTGAGATCCATGGCGTAGGAGATCATATCCGGTAATCCCAGCCGGCTGAAGGCCACCCCGTAATGCGCCGGGTTCAGTGTGTACGGGATCAGGATGGTCATGCTGGCCAGGCTGAAGA
>JBKHKF010000167.1:0-6269 GCA_046537745.1 Anaerolineales bacterium
GGTTGGAGGAGCCGATGCTCACACTGACTGCGCGCAGGGTCACGGTGGTTCAAGCCATAAGTGTGTGTATATCGTGGGTCCATTCATCGCGAAATAACGCTCAGGTGCCCCAGTCGCGTGGATAGAGGAAATCGTAGCCGATGGTGCGATCGCTGATTTTGGCAATAAGGGGCATAACCCGCTTGAACTGCATCCGCTTCACCCGATCCGCCACCTGATTTACGAACGCCGCTTCAAATCCGGCTTCAACGCATTCCTCGAGCGAGTAACGTTCGTCAACCATCAGATACAGAAGCCGGTCCACTCGTTTATAGGTGAAGCCCAGTTCTCCTTCATCGGTCTGGCCTGCCCACAGATCCGCCGAAGGCGGTTTCTCAATGATCTTCTCTGGAACGCCGAGGTGGCGAGCGAGCTGGCGCAATTGCGTCTTATACAGGTCGCCATTGGGATTAAGAGCCGAAGCTGAATCACCGTAAAGTGTGGAATAACCGAGGAGCAGTTCGGTTTTGTTGCCGGTGCCGAGAACAAGTCCTTCAAAGGCGACGGATTGATCGTACAGGATAATCATGCGCTCCCGGGCCATCACATTGCCACGGCGGACATTGTCCATATCCGGGAATTTTTCGAAGAGCGGATCCACCATGTCGGTGATGTCCACCGTCAACTCATGGACGCCGAGCTGTTCGATGACCTCAGCTGCGTCCTCCATCGAAGCCTCCGAGGAGGTGCGGTAGGGCATGCGCACCGCCAAGACATTTTCTGGCCCAAGCCCGGCAGCGGCTAAAAAGCATGAAACGGAGGAGTCAATCCCGCCGGAAAGCCCAACAACCGCTTTCTCAAAGCCGTGACGTTGGATTTCGTTGCGGACAAAATTGGAGAGAATGCGCTCGGCCAACGCGCCGTCAATGGTGAGCTTTTCATCAATCCATGAGAAGTCCGTCATCATTTTCTGTCCTTCTTGAGTCGGTTAGCGATCAGAGTGGCGGTGTTTCGAGGCCAGGATCCGATCCAGCTCCCGCAGGACCAACTGGGGCTTTTCATCACGGAGCAGCGGCAGCTTGGCTCGTGTCCGGCGCAGTTGGCCGGGCTCGATCTCTGCGTAGGTCAACCCTTCCTGATGGTAAGCGCCATGGCTGATCAGTTCGCCCTTCGGGTTGTGAACGGTGGCCCTGCCGCCGAATTTCAATCCATCCTCGAAGCCGATCCGATTGGTATGGGCGATAAAGCTGGTGAACGCGCCAGCATAGGCGTGGTTCACACGTTCAACCCAGGAAACGGAGGAAAGCACGGGTTCGGAGGTCAAGCCCCGCGAAGGGGACGCCGAGATGAAAATCAGCAGGTCCGCTCCGTCCAGCCAGACCAGGTAGGGCGCCGAAGGATGCCAAAAATCTTCGCAAATGAGCAGTCCGAAGCGGCCAAGGGATGTGTCGAAGGCACGAAAGCGATCGCCAGCGGCGAAGAAACGCCCTTCCTGAAAAAGGCCGTAGGTTGGCAGGTACACTTTGCGGTGATTGTGCACCACCTTGCCGGAGGAGAGGTAGGCTGCGCTGATGAAGAATCGGCTCCGATGGTCCTGCTCCACGTAGCCGACCACCAGATCGATCTCCTCACTGGCTTCGAGCAGCGGGCCGAAGACTGGATCCTCAGGCTCAGGCTGCCTGGCCACCCTGGGCACCAAATCCTTTAATGAGTAGCCCGTGAGCGAGAGTTCGGGGAACACCAACAGATCTGCATCCTGGCCGGCGGCCTGCTTGGCCATGT
This sequence comes from Anaerolineales bacterium, assembly GCA_046537745.1. Lineage (GTDB taxonomy): Bacteria > Chloroflexota > Anaerolineae > Anaerolineales > E44-bin32 > DASWJQ01. The sequence goes on from JBKHKF010000167.1 coordinate 1,762, forward strand.
CCAGATGCTTGCCCAGATTCGCTTCGACCTCGCCCAGACGAGTGTCAATTTGGGCCAATGCAATTTTAAACTTCTTCATCATCTCTCAAGTTCTCCGGCGCTGAACCAGTAAATAAAGAGGACCAGTCCCATCAGCAGCATAAGTCCCGCCCCCAGTGTATCCGATCGCAGGCCGTCAAAATAGCGGACTGGATCAGCACGGAGCCAGCTCAGGATGAGCAGCGTCAGCGCCTGACCGTGCCAGATCAGCAAGCTCGCCAATCCGGCCCGCCAACCGCTTTCGCGGCCGTAATAGCCCAACGTCAGCAACCCGATGGAGACCAGTGCGCCGATAGATTGGGTCGGCCAGCGGGGCTTGATCTGGCCCAAGAGATCAGGCGCTGGCCAAGCGAAGGGCGAGGCCGGCGCCGCGCGTCCGTAAGCATAACCTTCCAGCAGGCTTCCCAACCAGAGCGCCATAGCCACCAGGCTGCCAGCGATAGCCAGTGAATCCGCCGTTTGCCAGCAAATGCGCCCGCGGATCCCGCAGTACAGGCCCAGACCTATCAGTGCGCCCAGCGCGCCTCCCCAGGCCGTCAGGCCACCCTGCCAGAGCGCGAAGATGGACCCCGGATTCTTTTGGTACTGTGTCCAATGCAATGCCACAAAGGATAAGCGGCTCAGCAATAGCGCGCCAGCAATCGTCGCCAGCGCGGCGTCCAATCGTTGGAGCCGGGCATCCACGTCGGATTCTTTTTCGTTCCGAACCGCAGGTTCGATAAGGCTCAGCCACAGAACGCCAGCCGCCAATCCGATTGTGAAAAGGAAAGGGTACATGAATTTCCCGTGGGATTCTACTTGCTGGCTATGATACCATCGGGAACTGCTCCAGAACTCTAGCGGAGGGTCAAAAGGCTGCTTGAAAGGGATACAGGGAATGGATTCCGAGGTGATCAGGATCGAGCCCGCAAATTGGCTCGATTTGGTCGCGCTTAACAAGCTGTCCAGAATCTGTTTCGAGAAGGATGCGTGGCCCTGGATTGACATGCTGGCAGCCCTGCTCGCGCCAAGGGCAGTGCCCCTCAAGGCCGTCGTCGGCGAGTCGAACGTGATCGGCTATGTTATCGGCGATCGCCGTCGCCCCGAGCTGGGTTGGATCGCCTCCATCGCGGTGCATCCCGATTGGCGAGAGAGGGGTATTGGCAACCGTTTGATGCAGGAGGCGGAGGACCGGCTCGGAACTCCCGTGGTTCGGCTGACTCTGAGGCAATCGAACAGGGCTGCGCTGCAGCTTTACCGTCAACGGGGTTACCGGCAGGTGAAGACCTGGCCTGCCTATTACCACGATGGCGAAGATGGCGTGGTGATGGAGCGGAGCTTGAACCAGGATTCATTTTGACCAGCCGCCCTACGGTTTGGTACAATTTGAAGTCACGCAGGGGCGTTGTACCCTTCGCTCCGGAGCGCCGGTGGCGGCGCTTAAATTTTGCAGAAAGGGCTTGTGAATAAGCATGAAAGTTTTATTGCTCAAGGACGTATATAAGCTGGGCAGAGCGGGCGAAATCAAGAGGGTTGCAGCCGGCTACGGCCGCAACTACCTGCTGCCCCAAGGGCTGGCGGTGCTGGCGACGGAAGGCGCCACGCGTCAGGCCGAAAAGATCCGCAAGTCAGCCGAGAAGGAACGCGCGCGCCTCAATGAGGAACTCAGTTCGGTGGCCGAGAAGCTGCAGGATCTGAAATTGGCGTTCCCCATGAAGGCCGGTGAAACTGACAAGCTGTATGGTTCAGTCACCACCTCCATGATCGCCGAGGCCATTGAGGATGAGCTGGGAACCGAAATTGATCGGCGCGATATCGACAGCGAGCCGATCAAATCCCTTGGCGTTCACACCGCCGCGGTTCGTCTCACGATCGACCTGGTTCCGGAAGTGACTATTCTGGTGCATCGCGAGAGCGAACCGCCGGAGTCGGCCTACGAAATCGAGGCTGAGGAAGAAGAGGAAGAAGTCACGGAATCCTTCGCTGAGCTCAAGGAAGAGCTCGAAGCGGAGGCGGAAGCCGAGGTGGAGTTGGAAGAAGAATCCCCCACCCTGGCCGAAGAAATCCAGGCCCAAGAAACCGACGAAGAAGAGTAGCTGTCCACCTGCCAGGTTGCCCTCCGCCTGATGGAGGGCGACCGGCTCCCAATCCTTCATGGAAGAAATTGGCCGTCTCCTGCGCGAGACGCGCGAGAAGCTGGGGCTTACCCATGCGGAAGTCGAACGAGCGACCCGCATCCGTACGCGCTATCTGGAAGCGATGGAGCGAGGCGATATTTCATCGCTGCCCTCGTCGGTCCAGGCCCGCGGCTTTCTCCACAACTACGCCGACTATCTCGGCTTAGACCCTGATAAGGTTCTCCTCGAATACTCCGAGAAATTGAGGGGCACCTCTTCGGTTTCAAGGGAAGCGGCTGTAACCAGTTCGCAGGAGCAATCCCAGTCGGCCATCCGGGTGAGTCCACCGCGTTGGATCACCACCGATCTGCTGGTGGCAATGGGGATCATACTGGCCGTGTTGGTGCTGTTGGTGTGGGGTGGCAGCCGGCTGGCGGCGACGCTTCAGGAACAGGCGGCTCAGCCAACGGAACCGGTGGGCGGCATCAACCTGCTTTCAACGTCTTCGCCGACGCCTGAGCCAACGGCGACCACGCCACCCGAAGTCGGCGGGCTGGGGCTTGAGGAGCAAACAAGCGTGCCGCAAACGGAGGGCACCCTACCCCCAGAACTGACAGGCGGCGAAGGACCGGAGGGCGCCATAAGCCTCCGATTGCTGGTGGAACGTCGATCTTATATTGAAGTCTTTGTGGATGGCGAGCAAATTTTTCAAGGGAGAGCTGCGCCGGGGGACATTCTGGAATATCAAGGCGAGCAGCTGTTCCGGGTGGTGACGGGCAATGGCGGTGGGGTGCGGGTGGTCTACAACGGACAGGATCAAGGCCGATTGGGCGAGATCGGTGAGGTTGTCACCAGGTTGTGGGATCTGGAAGGCGCCATCACCCCGACGCCGACTCCCAGCTCAACGCCTTCGGCAACCCCCGAATTGGAAGCTACCGAAACACCGAACTCAATATCTTCTCCGTCCCCATAAACGGTTCCAAGGCGCGGGCTATTCCGTTGGATCGGAGTCTTCACTCACCTCGCGAAACTGACCTTCGATGATCGAATCTAGCTCCCGACGGTGCTCTTCAACAATCTCCGGGGGGCACAACTCAACAAAAAGATAAGCGCCAATCCAGATGATGGCAGCGTCGTCGATGGGACCTGGCGCGAAATCGGGTATGAGGAGATACAAAAGCGATCCCACGGGCAGCAGTTTCAGGAGCGGGTTGACTCGACGGTCTTTCATCAGCCGAATAATGAGCTTCACGCGAGACCCGATCTGATCGAAGAATCCGCCAGAACTCGGAACGATCGGTTGATTGTGATCCTTATCCATGGTTTGTCTGCTCCCCAGCTTGAAGGAATCGAATTATACCCCGCTGGCTGGCAGCATAATTTAATAAGGTTTCTTTGAGTTTATTACCCCTTTGTGTTAGGATTAGCCCAGCGCGGTTCCCGCCCTGTCCTCCGTAAAAGTGACAGGGCGGAGGAGTATATTGGGAGAAGGTAGAACGTTGGTTTCTTTGGAGCGGGTTGTCGTGCAGGACCAGCTTGGCCGGCCGCTGAGAGATCTGCGGATTTCTGTGACCGACCGGTGCAATTTCCGCTGCGTTTACTGCATGCCGAAAGAAATATTTGGCTCTGATTATCAGTTCTTGAGCCAGCAGGAGCTGCTTTCCTTCGATGAGATCGAGCGGTTGGCGCGCGTCTTTGCCGGCCTGGGGGTGCGCAAGATCAGGCTCACTGGAGGCGAACCGCTGCTGCGGCCGCAGCTGCCTCATTTGATCGAACGGCTCGACAATATCCCCGGTATAGAAGACATCAGCATGACAACGAACGGTTCCATCCTGGAGAGCAAGGCCCAGGCGTTGCAGCAGGCCGGCCTGGATCGGGTCTCGGTCAGCCTGGACGGCCTGGATCAATCGGTATTCTCGGCCATGAATGATGTCGGTTTCAAGGTGGATCGAGTGCTGGCGGGTATTGAGGCGGCTTCAGCCGCCGGTTTACATCCAGTAAAGATCAACATGGTGGTCAAGCGTGGCGTCAACGATGGCGAGATTTTGCCGATGGTGCGCCATTTTCGAGGCAGTGGGCATATTCTTCGATTTATTGAGTATATGGATGTGGGAACGACCAATGGCTGGCGTATGGAGGAAGTGCTGCCGGCGGCGGACGTCATCAAGCGAATCGAAGAGGTGTTTCCGTTGGAGCCTCTGGATGAGAATTATCGGGGGGAGGTGGCAAACCGATATCGGTTCCTGGATGGTGGTGGAGAAATCGGCATCATCGCTTCCGTGACACAGCCCTTCTGCGCTGACTGCAGCCGGGCCCGGCTTTCGGCGGATGGTAAACTTTACACTTGCTTGTTCGCTGGCCGAGGCCATGACC
>JBKHKF010000168.1:0-6174 GCA_046537745.1 Anaerolineales bacterium
CCCACACGCCCCCGTAGCTCAGTTGGATAGAGCACTGGCCTCCGGAGCCAGGGGTCTGAGTTCGAGTCTCAGCGGGGGTACAGAAATCCCCAGCCGCGCTGGCTGGGGATTTTTTCATTGACGTGGAAGGGGCCGCGATCAGCTTAAATTCACGAAGGTGACCTCGCCCGTTTGGGTTTCGACAAAAGCGAAACTGCGCTCGCCGTTCAAGCCCAATATCTCGCCGGGGTTCAGCAGCAGGCAATCCCCCACCCTCTCCTCGTTGGCGGTATGGTCATGGCCGTAGCAAACCAGATCGTAGCGGCCGGATTCCGCCAGGCCCTGCGCGATGGATGGATAATGATTCACAGCCAGCTGCCAGCCGGCGAGTTCGAGCTCCGCCAGCTCACCATGGAGATGGACATGATCGAAATCAGAGGCGGTCTTCGTGAGCCGATAGGTATCGCCGTCGTTGTTGCCCCACACGATGTGCACGGGGACGTCTGGCAGCGCTTCGCCAAGCTGCTTCACCACAAAGGGAGCGCATAAATCGCCGCAGTGCAGCACGGCCTCGGCCTCCCCCATCTGCGCCAGCGCTTCCTCCAGGGCCCAGATGTTGTCGTGTGTGTCGCTCATGACGGCGATTCGCATGCAGTTCTCCTTTATGGATCGGAACAGTCGCGCATAAACCCACAGGTTTGGCAGATGATTTTGCAATGACGGTAGATGGTTGCCCCGCCGCAGCGCCAGCAGCGGCGATCCTCCGCCACGGTGCCGGCAGGCCAACCATCAGCCAAAGCTTTTCCGGAAGGACGGTTTGCCTCAACCTGCCTCGGACTACGCCGTCCCTTGGATGGCCTTTGGCCCCTGTTCACTTAGCTGCCCCCGGTCTTCTAATCGGTCCAACTATCGCGTTTCCCTGCATCAGCCGCCAATGAACAGCCCAACCGCCAGAGCAACTCCCGAGATTAAATGGGTCAGGATCGTCGAGGCGTTGGCGCTCACCAGCTCCCGGCTACGCATGTGCTTAAAGAGATGGTAAACAGCCCGGGCGGCAAAGGGCAGCCCAAGATACGCCAGCAGCGTCCAGGCTGGAGCGACTCCCAGGGCAACCCCGACTGCGATGAGGCCGTAAGCCCCGACCAGCAGAAGCAGATAGCCCCAGCGAGCCAGGTCTTTGCCCAGGACAACCACCAGGTGCTCCTTCCCGGTTGCCGCGTCCGCCTCAGCGTCCGGGAATTCGTTGATCCACAATATGGCGGTGGTCAGCAGGCCAATTGGGAGGCCCACCAGGAAATCCATGGTCGAGACCGAGCCCGTCAACGCATAGACCGTGCCCGCCACCATCAGCGGGCCGAAGTTCAAACCGATCAGCAGTTCACCGAGGCCCCGCCTGGCCACCAATCGCAGCGGCGGCGCCGTGTAGAAGTAGCTGGAAAACAGGCCGGCCAGTCCGAAGAGCAGAATCCCCGTTCCGCTCACCAGCGTGAAGACCCCACCGACAAGCGCGGCCACCAAGGCTGCCGCCGCGCCGACGAGGTAGGTCCCTTGCTCGCTGATCAAGCCGAGCTCGATGGCCCGGCTCCCGCCCGAGAGCGCCTGGAAATAATCGTTGTTGGCCGGATCGGTGCCGCTGCGCCAATCGAAGTAATCGTTGAAAGTGTTGGCGGCGACTTGCAGCGCTGCCCCGCCGATAGCTGCCAGGGCGACCTGCCACCAGGGGAAGCTGGCTCCCGAGAAAGCCGCCCAGGCTGTGCCGATGGACACCGGCACAAGCGCAGCAGTCAGGAACGGGGCGCGGGTGATGACAAGCCAGCGGAAGATGCTGGTCAGCAGACCGACTTCCGGCATGACCTCCTCGGGCTCGACATCCTCCAGAGGCTCGGTCACGCCACAGTAGCCCAGCCGCTCCCCTGCCTCCTTGTCCTTCCAGGTCGGCGTGATCCGAATGCGGGCGGCGAACTTCGAACCGTCCTTGCGCACGAAGACCGTCTTGCCGACATACTCCCCTTCCTCGTCCGCGGTCGCCAACCAGTCGCCGACATGGCCCAACACGATCGGGCCTGGTGAAAAGAGCGAAACTCTTTTCTTGCCAACGACCTCCTCGGCTTGATAGCCGAAGATTTCCTCGGCGGCTTCGTTGAAGGTCTGAATTCGACCTTCCATGTCACTGGTGATTACGCTTTTTCTGGTATCCATGTTGACATTCCTTCTCCCAGAGCGCGGGGCAAAGCCCCTTGATTATCTTCAGCCATATTTGACAATTCTACCGGCCATCCCAGGCCGCCGCGCCGGCTCCACGGGCGCGGCGACCATGGATATCGAACGATACCTTCAGTCGAGTTTCTCCCGCAGCGCCTCGATCAAAGGAGGCAGCACCTCATAGAGATCACCAACCACACCAAATCGACTGAGCTTGAAGATCGGGGCATCCGGGTCGGTGTTGATGGCCACGATGGTCTTGGCCGTGCGCATGCCGGCCAGGTGCTGGATCGCGCCGGAGATGCCGCAGGCGATATACAGATCGGGCGAAACCACTTTACCCGTTTGACCCACCTGGTGCGCGTACGGAATGTAGCCCGCATCGACGGCGGCCCGACTTGCACCGACCGCGCCGCCCAGCACGGAGGCCAGCTCGCCGACTAACTCGAAGCCCTGATGGGCGCGCCAGATTTCCACTTCTTTCTCATCGGTGACGTCGGCCGGTGGTTCGAGATCCGTGTTTGCCGTACCGCGTCCGCCCGAGACGATAACGGCCGCGTCGCTCAGGCTGACGGTTTCCTCCCCCTCTTTGTAGCCGACAATCTCCGTTTTGGCCGGCGGCAGCTCCACCTCTCGGGTCTGCACCGATCCGCTGGCTGAGGTGTCAGGTTCCATCGCCTCGAACGCGCGGCTGCGAAGGGTGAAGATCTGTGGTTTCGCTTCCGGCACAGTGACCGTCGAGAGCAGCTTGCCGGCGTAGATTGGCCGGGTCCCCTTCAAGTGATCATCTTCGACGATCAGCTCGGTGACGTCGGGCACAACGCCGGTGTCCAGATCCACCGCCACCATGCCCGCTGCATCGCGGGTGCGGCCGCTATCGGGCAGCAGCAGTACCTCGGCATCCTCAAGCAGAGAGGTCAGCGCGTTGGCGTAGGGCTCAGCCCGGAAATCGGCCAACATCTCGTCCTCCACCAACCAGACCTCGTCGGCGCCATAGCCGAATGCGAGTTCGGCGACCTCTTGCAGGCCGGAGCCAATCAGGATGGCAGTCACGGACCCGCCGGTTGAATCGGCCAGTCCCCGAGCGGCACCCAGTGTCTCCCAGGAAGCCGGCACAACCGTCCCACCCTGGTGGTCAATGTATACGTGCAGACGATCCATCATCAGACCACCTTCTCTTCCACCAGGCGATCGGCCAGCTTGCGCGCCTTCTCTTCGGGCGTTTCCCCGTCGATCATCTCGACCTCAGTTTCCACTTTGGGCGGCTCATACACCTCGGGCCAGACAACCTTGGATTGGATCTCCGAATCCAGATCCAGATCCGAGGCGGACCAGCTGGGTATCTCCGCTTTCGAGGCCTTGCGAATACCCATGAAGGAGGGGTAGCGCGGCTCGTTGATTTCCTTGACCACGCTGGCCACTGCGGGCAGCTCGGCTTTGACGAGCTGGCGGCCTTCCGGCAGAAGCCGTTCCACTGTGATGCTGCCCGCATCCGGATCGAGTTCGTCGATCCCTGCGACCAAACTTAACAACGGCCAATCCAAAAAACGGGCCGTTTGAGCGAAGGTAACTCCGGTGGCGCTGTCCACGGTTTCCCGGCCAAAGAAGACGATGTCCACCTCTCCAAGCTTCTGGATGGCGGAGGCTAACGCCCGTGATACGACAGTGGAGTCCGCTCCAGCCAAACCCGGGTCACTGATGAGGATGGCCTCATCGGATCCCATGGCCAGAGCCTGCTTGAGCGCTTCCTGCGCCTCTTGAGGCCCAAGGCTCAGTGCGGTGACTTTGCCGCCATGGGCTTCTTTTGTCAGGAGCGCCTGCTCCACGGCATATTCGTCCCATGGGTTCAGCACCAATGGTGCGTCGCCCCATGAAACTTTTCCGTCTTCGACGGTGACCGTAGCAGCGGTGTCAGGCGTCTGCTTGACACATACGACGATGTTCAACGTTGTGCTCCTTTCTTATGAACGATTGCATCGAGAGCAGCCTCAGGCCGGCAGCGGTTCATCGACCTCCTGCTGCCAGGCTTCCGGGTCGTAGGCAGGCAGCTCATGGCGCAGCGCGGAATCCGACCGCAAGCCCAGCGCATAGCCCGCCTGAATCAGCGTGTGAATTTCACTGGTTCCTTCATAAATGATGGCGCCTCGCGCATTCCGCATGTAGCGCTCCACATCGTACTCATTGCTGTAGCCATAGGCGCCGTGAATCTGCACGGCCTCGGAAGCAGCTTCAAAGGAGGCATCCGTCGCAAACCATTTAGCCAGAGAGGTCTCCTTTGTGTTGCGCAGTCCCTCGTTCTTCCTCCAACCTGCTTTCAGGTAAAGCAGGCGCGCCATTTCATAATCGCGCGCCATTCTGGCTATTTTCTGCTGCACCAGTTGGTGTTTGGCGATCGACTTGCCGAAAGCTTCCCGTTCCTTGGCATAGGCAATGCTGGCCTCGAGCGAGGCCCGGATCAAACCGGTGGCGCCGGCGGCCACTGTGTAGCGGCCGTTGTCTAGGCAGGACATGGCAATCTTGAACCCCTCGCCCTCCTCGCCAATCCGGTTTTCTACTGGAATGCGGACGTCCTGGCAATTAACCCAGCCGGTGGAGCCTGCCCGGACACCCAGCTTGCCGTGGATGTCGCCGCTGGTGACACCATCGCGATCCGTCTCCACCATAAAAGCGGTGATGGTTTCGTGCGCTCGATCGGACTCAGCGTCGGTCTTAGCAAACCAGAGCATGTGATGGGCTTTTGTGGCCAGGGATATCCACATCTTCTCGCCATTAATAATGTAGTCATCACCCTCCCGCCTGGCGGTCGAGCGCATCGCAGCGACATCCGAGCCAGCATCGGGTTCGGTCAAACAGAAGCCCGCGTATTTCTCTCCCGTCGCCTGCGGCACCAGGAAACGCTGCTTTTGTTCCTCGGTCCCCCACTGAAGCAAGCCCAGGCTATTCAACCCCATGTGGACCGACATCACCACCCGCAGCGTGGTGTCCACCACCTCCAGTTCCTCGCAGGTCAATCCAAGGGATAGGTAGTCCATCCCTTGTCCGCCGTAGCGGACGGGAATGCAGATTCCCAAGATGCCCAGTTCGGCCATCCTGGGCAGGATCTTGGGGTCCATCTCCCCCTTTTCATCCCACTCTGTGATGGTCGGCTGCACCTCTTTACGGGCGAAATCCTTGACCATCTTCTGGACCATGAGATGCTCGTCAGAAAGATTGAAGTCCATCCTATTGCCTCCGTGATGTATGACAGGGCAATTATAGCCCTCCCTTCCGTTCTGGGAGAAACGAGCCTGTCTCCGGACTATAATCCGCTCTATGGATGAAGGGTTTCCGAATCGATTGCGGATTCTGCGCAGCCGCTGGCTCCAGATCCTGATGATCGTGGCAGCGCCAATCCTATTTTCACTGCAGCCAGTGCCAAAGGCTATGCAAGGTTCGATGGAGCGGGCCGCCTTTTCGCTGCGCCAGGCCAATCCAGCCGCCTCTGCGGAATCTCTCGAGATGCTGCTTCCTTGGATCGACACGCAAAGTCCTCTGAGAACTATGGCCGCAAAGATGGCATTGGATGCTGGCGATCCGTCGCTGACGGTTGAGCTGCTGCAAGAACACCCGGATCTGACCACAGCCGAACGCTGCCTGCGTTTCCAGGCAGAGATTGCGCTGTCGGGTCCAGCCGAGTCGTTGGAGCTGATCGAAGCCAGCCCCCCCAGTTGCGCTCCTCCCAGGGAAGCACTCCAAAATCTGGCGCAGCAAGCCCTAATTCAAAATCAACCTCAAATTGCACATTCCCTTTTTCAACAGCTTATACGTCTCGAACCAGACAATCCGGATCGCTGGCGCGATCTCGCAATGAGCCAAATGCTACTGGACCCCCAAGCAGGTTCAGAACTGATGCGGCAGTTTTTGCGGCGCTCCGAGGATCCTGATCCGGTTGCGGCGAAATTGGTGCGAGCTGTGGAGCGGGCCGATATTGAAGAGAATCCTGCCTACACTATC
>JBKHKF010000169.1:0-6161 GCA_046537745.1 Anaerolineales bacterium
ACCCTGAGATTTATCTCATGACGGCCAACGGATCCAACGAGAGTAAGCTGACACAATCTCCCACCAGCCGCGACCTGCAGCCGGACTGGCAACCCTAGACGACTTAATCAAATTTAAATACTCAAGCGATACCATCACTTCGGAAAGCGGATAAGCTTTCTTGCTGTGGTATTTGGCTCATGCCGACATATTCTTAAAATCGCTCGGCTTCTCCAGCCATCCCTCGCCATAGCCTTTGCCGATCTCGACGGAGCGGCACTCACAATATTCGCTTCACGAACGAAAGGAACCTATCAGCTTCAAACCATCGCCTTGGCGATTCTTGAGCGTATTTCTTGCACTCGCAGTTCTGCTGTCCGCCTGCAACCTACCCGGCACAACACAGCAGCTTTCGCCGCCGGAGGAAACAGCTACAGCCGGCGTGCTGGCCACCGAGGTGGCACAGACCATTCAAGCAGAATCGGCCGGCGACGATGACGATAGCGCCTCGGCGTCGACAGACGATCAGACAGGCACACCAAATTCGTCATCCGAGGGGGAAACCTCCGCTTCTCCTACCCCGAATGCCGATTCCTCAACCTCCCCATCGCCCACCGTCGTGCATCAGGTCACGCCCGCCAGCCCGGGGCCGACGGACAAATTCATCACCGATCGCTCCACTCGGCCCTATGCCAGTGAGCAGCGTGCCATTGCCGACAATTTCGACACCAACTTCCTCGAACGCCCATACACAGCCCAGGACATGGAGTACAAGCCATGGCTGGATCTGACTCGGGCTGAGATCAGCACGGCCGCCCCCTGGATCTATGTTGTTTTTTCCTTGGAGGAGGGCCCTCCGGATGACAGTCAAGCCCTCTATGGCGTTGAGCCGGACCTCGACATTGACGGTCGCGGCGACTGGCTAATTTGGGGCCAGAATCCAGCCGGCACCGATTGGACCGTGGCCGATGTAGCGGCATATGAAGACGCCAATGATGATGTCGGCAGGAACCAACCCATGAGCGCCGAAGGACCAGCCGCAGCCGGAGATGGCTTCGAACAGGAGGTATTCGACAGCGGTCAAGGCAACGACCCGGATACCGCCTGGATCAGGCAATCACCCTCCAGCGCCAGCGATATCCAAATCGCCTTCAAGCACTCCCTGATCGCCAGCGCTTCGGAGTTCCTTTGGGGCGGGTGGACCGAAAACGGGCTTAAGGAGCCGGGCTCCTTCGATTACCATGATACGCTCACCATTGAAGAAGCCGGGTCGCCCGTGTCCAGCAGCGAATACTACCCGGTCCAGCAGTTGGCCGAGGTAGACAACACATGCCGTTGGGCCTTCGGCTTTGATCCGACGCGAAACCTACCTGGCATGTGCTCCCTGCCGGCGACGCCAACTCCAACCTCGCCCCCGAGAAATCGACTTACACCATCTCAGGGGTTGTGTACTTTGACAAAAACCAGGATGGCGATCGCGATGGCGCCGATGACGGAGTTGAAGATGCCACTGTCAGCCTGCGCGCAGAGTCATGTGCACGACCAGCCAGCGAAACCGTAACAACCGGCTCCTCCGGCACCTTCAGTTGGAGTGGCCTCTCGCCGGGTACCTGGTGCGTGACTCTGGACTCCAGGCCAAGCGGCTATATCGTCACCACCACGGGTTCGCAGTATTCCTTCAACCTCAACAGCGACCGAAGCGTGGGCTTTAGCCTTAACACCGGCAGTTAGTTCGATTCTGCTTTAGGGAAAAGGAAGGGTGCCCATCCGGGCATCCTTCCTTTATTTAACCCATGAAGGAATTGTGGTTTTGCGAAAAGTAGATTTGATGTATCCTCTTCAAATCCAAGTCGAGCCGGAGCCCCTCGCCATGAAAGCAGGCCCGTCACAAAAGCCGTCTTCGGTCCGTTATAGAAGTGCAATGGATCGAAATTCATCCAACATGAAAGGTTCGTGAAATGACGATTAAGCGATCATCCCCCTTTCTGGTGGCAGGCATGCTGATCCTCTCGCTGCTTGCCTGCTCCCTTCCGGGCATAACCAGCGAGGTTGAGGTCCCGGCCGAACAACAAACCTTACAGGCCATCGGCACCGCGGCTGCAGCGGAAACTGCAGCCGCTGAAGGCGAGGGCGCGGAGCCAACGGTGCCGCCGGCGACCGAAGCTCCGTCCGAGGACATGCCGCCGGCGACACCAAGCCCGGCGCCGACCATCGAGCACACCACATTTCCCTCCAATCCGGGGTCGATCAGCAGCTTCATGACCGATCGCTCAACCCGGCCATTGGCCAGCGAAGGACGCGCCGTCGCCGACAGCTTCGACCAGCTTCTCTTCGAGCGACCCTACACCTCGGAATCCATGGAGTACAGGGCCTATCTAGATATCACCCGCGGCGAACTCAGCGCATCCTCCCCCTGGTTCTACGTCATCATTCACCTCGAAGAGGGCGCGCCTGAAGAAGCTGAACCCTTCTACGGTGTCGAAATCGACATCGACAAGGATGGACGTGGCGATTGGCTCATCTGGGGCCTGGTCCCACCCGACACCGAATGGACCACCGACGGCGTGCAGGCGCTGCGCGATACCAACAACGATGTCGGCGGCGCCAACCCGGTGATCGCCAACGCACCGCCGCAAACTGGCGATGGTTACGATGACCTCGTCTTTGACGCGGGGCTTGGACCGGATCCGGATGCCGCCTGGATCCGGCGCTCACCCAGCTCACCCAGCCAGATCCACCTTGCTTTGAAGCAAAGCCTGATCGGGTCGCCAGGGGAGTTTCTGTGGGGCGTCTGGGCGGATGAAGGACCGCAGGATCCGGCCTTCTTCGATTACAACGACCACTGGAGCATCAGCCAGGCCGGCTCCCCCGTTGCCAACACAAGCCACTATCCGCTAAAGGAGCTGGCGCTGATCGACAACAGCTGCCGTTGGGGCTTCGGCTTCACCCCGACGGGCAGTGAGCCGGGTGTTTGCTTCATTCCACCCACGCCAACACCGACCGTAACACCGTCGCCGCAGCCCGAAGGATCCATCTCTGGCTTCGTATATAGAGGCACAGGTTCCTCCCCATCTTCGGACCGCTTCTCTGGAGTATCTGTCACACTGGGTTCCGGGGCTTGCAGCTCCAGCGGCTATGCCTCCACCAGCACCGGGGGGAACGGAGGTTACAGCTTCACCGGACTTCCGGCTGGGACCTACTGCGTGACCGTCATTAAGAGCACCCTGCCGCCCGCTTCCTATGGTTGGGCGACCATGTATCCCACCGGTTTCTCGCCATCAATCAACCCCTCCCAGACCATCACCATTGGTCCTGATGAGGATCGAGGGGGGGTCAACTTTGCCTTCCTCGAGATTGTTGGCTAGCCGGAAAGCTTTCGAATCAAAGAGCCCCATGCCTGTGCATGGGGCTCTTCTCTTGGGCTACATCGAGTCTATGGGAGGATTCGTATCTCCAGCGCTTCTGCCGGGGATTCGTTGCCAGCGGCATCCGTAGCGACGACTGAAATCTCGTGAACGCCGGCGCTCAAATCCTCCAGCTGAAACTCGAATGGAGACTGCTGCAGCCGAGCGATGACACGGCCATCCAGCGATATACGCACCTCCGCCAGCTCGATGTTCTCCTTAATGCTCACCTCGATCTGGACAGTCTCCGACCCCAAGAACGCCTGGTCCTGCCCTGGCTGAAGAATCGTGACCTGAGGCGCCAGATTATCAATCGTGACCGGCAGCGAAGCGGTTCGGATCTCGCCATCTTCCAGCACCACCACCAATTGCAGCGTATAAAAGCCGGAAAGCGCTTCGGTGTCCCAGCGCCCTAGTTGACCGCCCCACACGCGCTGATCTTGATCCTCGCCGATTTGAATCCAGCGCGAAGGGTTCAGGCCAGCGCCTGCTTGCAGTCGGTAGAAGTCAAGCTCTTCGGGATGAGCATCCCCACGGATTACCACTTGGCCGCGGATTACCTGGTAAGGCTCAGGCACCGCAATATTTACATCTTCATCCGCTTGCGTCTGCGCGGGCAGAGGATCATATTCATTGGGCGGTTGGGGCAGCCCCACCGCCTCCGCCCAGGCAGCCGCCTCCGGCGGAGGCACAAGATAAACCTGCTCTTCTACAAATTCCAGCGGCGTCGCCAGTGTAGCCAGGTTTCCCGTCTCACGATTCAGCCGGAAGGGCTGATAAAGATTGTCGAAGGAAGTGGGCTCTGTTCCCTGCAGGAAGATCTCCGTCACTACCTCAGGGCAGTAACTCGTGGGCAGCAATCCCGATGGATCACAAACCTCCACCTCGCTGATACCCAGGGGCTGCGCCCAGCCACTGGCAATCATATCTCGGGTTGAATAGCGGAGAAGTGCCGCTGCCGCCGGCAACGTCGTGTCGGCAGACGACAGGCTGAGATCACCGACTTCTGGTTCAGATCCAAGCCAGACCAGCACCGTGGAACTCGGCGTGTAGCCGACGGACCAAACACCATGGCCATCGGTTTCTGATGAAACCATCCAGGCGGAGGGTTGATCCAATCCCAATGAGGAGGCTGAGCGCGCATGGTTGTTGGCTGACAACGTACCGCGCAGTGTGTCCGTCACCAGATACGCCAGCGGTTCGCTAAGCACAGCGCGACTTGCCTGCGATGCTGGATCATGCGGGCGACCGAATCGATCTTCCACCTTGAGCAGAACTCGGGGTTGCAGAGCTCCATTGCCAACACCCACCAGGACACCTTTGTTTGCCAAAGCAGCATACCCTTGGGCCAGCGCCAGCGGCCGAATGGAGATCGCACCACTGACAAGGCTGCCCTCGCTCACGGGCCGGTCGTCCGGGTAGAGATTAAATTCGCGGAGCGTACGCTCGACGCTTTCGATTCCCGCGATTTCCACTGTTCTGGAAGCAGCACCCTCCAGGCCAGATTGCAGCGCTTGGCGCATTCGCACGGGCCCTTGATACCCCGCCAGTGTTTCCGCATCCATCACCTCCACCTCTGTTCGGGGAGGAAGATCAAGAACCATGGAGCCGGGGGAAAAGCCTCGTGAGAACGCTGTCAAATAAATAAATGGATGGATCAGTTCGCCCGCTGGATGCGCTTCTAGCGCGGCGTCCGGATCGCCCGCCAGGCTCGAGGCGGCATAGGCCCGAAGCTGACCCGACTGTGGATCCATCACCACCACCGCTCCAAGGTCCATCTTCTGATCCAGGTCGAACTCGCCCGGCCGCAGTGGCGGCATCAAGCCGCTGGTCAGACAGAGGGATCCAACTTCGGCCGGGGCGCCATCTCTATTTTCGTCACCGGCCAGCCTGGCCTGCTGCGTCCTCAGCAAACAGGTGGCTTGCTGCTGAAGATCTGCCTCTATGGAGCTGACCAATGTAAGACCGCCCCGGGCGTGGATGGAAGGCCCATAATAATCCGCTGCCCGCTCCAACACCAGTTCGGCCGCTGGTGAATCAGGGAACCTGTCAACGCCATCCATTTGAAGCGGCTGCCCGCGGGCTTCCCGCGCCTGACGGGCCGTGATTTCCCCTCGTTCAACGAGCGTTTCGAGCACCTCGCGCTGTGCCTGCCGGATCGATATGGGCGATGCCAGAACCTGGTCGGGTTGGCCGGGGATGGCCGCCAAAACGGCAAGTTCGCCCAGACTGAGCCCATTGGCGTGCTTGCCGAAATAAGCCAGCGATGCGCTGTCCACCCCATAGATGAAATTGCCATAATCCACCGAGTTCAAGTACCACTCGAGAATCTGGCTTTTCTCAAAACGATCCGTCAGCCGTTCCGCCAGCAGCGCAGTGCGAAAATCCCGCCTGAGGCTTCCCTCCGGGTAAGCCTCGATCGGCAGCAGCGTTGCCGCGATCAATTGCTCGGTAATCGTGAGCAGGCGCTCGTCCACCCTCCGACCGAGGGCATCTGCCGTCATCATCGAGAGTGTCTGTTGAGGTGAGTAGCCAGGGTTTTGCCAAAACGTGGGATCCTGGTTGAGAACCAGCGCTTTCACCAACAAGTCGGGGGCGGTCACAGGCGCCGCTCCCGTCAACCCAACCCATTTTCTTTCCTTCGACGCGGGATGGGCCAAGTCTATCCACGGGTCCCCTTCGTGATCGACAATTTTCGAGGACATAAAGCCGTCTTCTTCGAAAAAAGCCTCCATATCCTCGACTGCCGGCACCTGTTGGGTCAGCTCCAGGTACAGG
>JBKHKF010000170.1:0-6119 GCA_046537745.1 Anaerolineales bacterium
CATGGGTAGAGCGTGATCGGCTGATCGAAGAAGTAGGATTCGATAATCCGCCGCGCCACCGGTGCCGCCCATTCCGAGCCTTCGCCGATATTTTCCAACACAACCACCACCGCAATATCCGGCGTGTCCTCACGTTCTTCGAAGGTGTAGGCGCCGAACCAGGAGTGCGGTTCAGTGGAATCGTTGCCGGTTTGTGCGGTGCCGGTCTTGCCGGCGATGTTCAGGCTTAAGCCCATGAAGCGGCGGCGAGCGGTGCCTCGATCTGCTCTGACCACATTGACCATGGCCTCCTGAATCTCCGTCAGTTGTTCATCGCTGATGGGCAACGTGCCCTGGGCTTCGGGCTCGAAGGGTTCCTGTACATCGCCAACGGCATTCTCGAGCCGGTTGACCAACTGAGGTCGATAGAGGGTCCCACCGTTGCCGACGGCGGCGACAAATCGGGCCGCTTGAAGGGGCGTCGCCTGCAGGTAGCTTTGTCCGATGGCCAGATTAACCGCGTCCCGGGCGGCCCATGAGTCTGTGCTCTGCTCCGGCATGTTATCCGGTCCCGGCAAGAAGCCGGCATCTTCGTCAATCTCGATCCCAGTAGTCTCACCTAAACCAAAAGCGGCCGCCATTTCGGTCAGTTTGTCCTGCATGTCGGCGTCGAACAAGTCCAATCCGATGTGATAGAAGTACGGGTTGCACGAGCGGGCCAGCGCCTGGCTCAACGAGATTTCACCTTGGGGGCCAACATCATCGCGTTCGTACGTCCAGTCATAGAGCGTGACGCCGGGCAGTTCTGTCCAGGTCTCTCCACAGTCATAAATCATACCCGGCTCGAAGCGCTCGCTATCCAGCGCGGCTGCCATTGTGATGATCTTGAACAAGGAACCCAACGGATAGGTGCCGGTGGCGGTGCGATTGACCAGCGGCTGGTTCTGCTGGAAGATCTCCTGCAGGCCTACGGTGCTGTTCGGGTTGTGCCAATCGAATAAATTGGGGTCGAAGTCCGGCGAGGAGGCCATGGCCAGCACGGCTCCCGTATCCCGCTCCACCACCAGCGCCGCTCCCGTGAAACCTGAGATGGCGTTTCGAACATGGCCCTGGAGTTCCCGATCCAGGTTCGTGTAAACCGCGAACGGAGGCTCAAACTCCCGCTCCGCCAGAACCTCGATGCGGTTGACATCCGGGTCGGTTAAATAGAGCGTGCCACCGGGCCTCCCACGCAACGCGTCCTCGTAGAATTGCTCAATCCCGATTTGGCCGATAAAGGCGTCCTGGGGGTAGCCGCGCTGCCGGTAGCTATCCAACTGCTCCGCCTGGATTTGGCCGACGTAGCCCACCGCGTGGGGCGCAAGACCCTGTTCCAAATAGAATCGGCCTTGATAATTGCCCCATTGCACACCGCCGACGCTCCCCAATGTTCCCTGGTACTGCTGGAATTCTTCCAGCGACACCTCACCCAGCGGCACTCGCCAGTCGGTACTGCGGATATCGTCATACTCGGCCTGGATGGATTCGGGACGGCGATCCAGCAACCGACTCAGCGCGCTGAGCATGGCCGACTCCGCCTCGTCGTCACCGATTTGACTGGGAACGATCCACAGCGCGACGACGTTCCCAGTGGTGGCCAGCGCTTGTCCGTCACGATCATAAATATTGGCCCGCGGAGGCGTCACCAGGTTGAGCTGCAGCCCGCGGCCACCGGCCAGTTCGGGCAGGATGCTGGTCTCGGTCCAGGCGATGCGCCAGGCCTCCTCCTCCTTGGTGAGATCCATCCAGGTCTCCCTTACGATATCCCCTACCGCCGCACTATGCAGCGTCAACCGATAACGAACTTGGGCTGAGTTCGGATTGACCAAGGATGAAACGATCTGGTAGTCCAGGCTGTTGATGGCGCCATCTGTGGCAACCTCTTGATAGCGAGACTGAAACTCCTCCAGGCTCATGCCGTCCTGGGTGAGAGGACTTAACAGATCATACATTCGCTCATATTCATCCTGCTGCCACGCGTCCAGGAAAGATCGCACCACCGGTTCCGGGTCCGGCGAATCCACGGTTCGCACGGTCGCCTCCGGCAGACCCGGCGTCGCGGTCGGCTCAGCCGGCGGGCTCCCGCCGCAGGCAGAGATGATTAAGGTCAACACCAGGAGAACCCAAAGCAGCCTACGCATCGGCCAATCCTTCGAGAGGCTGGAGTTTATGTGGATGGTACGCATAGCAAGCGTCGATTAACTCCTCTGAGCCCTCCGCATGAAAATGGTCGAGCATGCGCCCGACTGTGCATAACGGCAGACCCATCACGTTGGTGAAGCAGCCTTCAAAGCGCTCCATATCCACCGGGCTGAACCCTTCATCCTGGATCCCATAGCCGCCCGCTTTATCCATGGGGCTGCCGCCGGCCACATAACGCGCCACCTCGTCGCGATGGTAGTCCCGCATGACCAGATCAGTCGTCGTGGCGCAGGTCAGGCTTTGGCCGCTCTGGCGCTCGATCAGCGTGACGGCGGTGATGACTTGGTGGCTGCCTTGCCGCAGGGACATCAACATGTCCAGCGCCTCGGCCTCATCGGCTGGTTTACCCAAGATCTTACCTTGGTGCACGACGGTGGTGTCGGCCGCCATCACCCAGCGGCCATCCTCGAACTGAACAATGGCTTGTTCAGCCTTTTCGAGGGACAGCCGCCGCACCATGGCCTCAGCCGTTTCGCCGGGATGCAATGATTCTGGCACATCGACCGGCCGCACCTGCGGCTCCAAACCTGCCGATCGGAGCAGTTCCCGCCGACGGGGTGAGCCTGAGGCCAGCAGCAGCTCGCCTGAAATTGGAACATTCATTATTAAGGATTTAAACTCCAACACACCAGTAATGGGTCACCCACCCTCATATCCATCAAACGCGTGACATTCTAACATAGCTGTCCCTCTGGTATATCGCACTGAACATTCAGACAAAGAGACCCTGTTCTCCGATGGTACAATCGCCTCAAACCTTGTATGGATCTCTTTGATCACGCCCTGGAAAAACGAATGAGCCACGAGGCGCCGCTGGCGGCGCGCATGCGCCCGCGCACCCTGGACGAGTTCGTCGGCCAGGACCACATCGTGGGCGAAGGTCGACTGCTGCGGCGCGCCATTCAGGCGGATCGGCTCTTTTCCTCGATCCTGCTTTGGGGTCCGCCGGGCTCTGGAAAGACGACGCTCGCCTCCATCATAGCCAATTCGACGAAATCTCATTTCGAGACCATCTCAGCGGTGATGGCCGGCAAAGCCCAGCTGCGTGAGGTGATCGCCGAGGCGAGGGAACGGCGCAAGCTCTACCAGACCCGAACGCTTCTCTTTGTCGATGAGGTTCACCGTTGGAATAAAGCCCAGCAGGACGCCCTGCTCCCGCACGTAGAGAAAGGCTTAATCACGCTCATCGGCGCTACCACGGAGAATCCCTATTTTGAGGTGATCGGTGCGCTGGTCTCACGCTCGCGCGTGTTTCAATTGCGGCCGCTCAGCGACGAGCAGGTGGGGCGGATCCTGGATCATGCCCTGGCTGATGGGGCCAGGGGTTATGGCGACCGCCCGGTGAACCTGACCGAGGATGCCAGGCAACATCTGGTGCGAGTGGCGGGCGGCGACGCCCGCAACGCGCTCAACGCGCTTGAGTTGGCCGTTGAATCAACCCCGCCCGACGATCAGGGGATGGTCCAAATTTCCCTCGAAGTAGCCCAGGAATCGATTCAGCGTCGCGCCGTCCTTTACGACAAAGACGGCGACGCGCACTATGACACCACCTCCGCTTTCATCAAATCCGTGCGTGGCTCGGATCCCGATGCAGCTCTCTACTGGCTGGCCAAGATGCTCTATGCCGGGGAGGATCCGCGCTTCATCCTGCGCCGGTTGCTGATCCTGGCCTCTGAGGACATCGGCATGGCCGATCCCATGGGTCTGGTGGTGGCAGCCGCCGCCACCCAATCCTTCGAGTTCATAGGCTTGCCCGAGGGCGTTTACCCGCTGGTGCACGCCACCCTTTATTTAAGTACCGCCCCCAAATCCAACAGCGCCGGCGCCTACTTCAAGGCCTACCAACTGATCGAGCGGGAAGGTCTCATCGAGGTGCCAGATCACCTCAAGGATTCCAATCGCGATGCGGAGGCGCTGGGACATGGCAAAGGCTACATCTACCCCCACGCGCATCCCGGACACCACATCGGACAGCAATACCTGCCGGAGGGTGTGCTCAGTACGTATTTCTATGATCCTTCTGAGGAGGGATATGAGTCCCAGGTCAAGGACCGGCTCGCCCGCTGGCGCCAGGCGCAGCGCAAGGCGCTGGGGATCGAGGATTCCGAGACCATCCCAGAGCTTCCAGAAGCGGTCATCGAAGCGCTTAAACGACAGCACCGCCAACGTCCCGGCCCCTGATCGAGAAACGAGGCTACCCTTGACCACTGTCCTGCTAATTCGCCACGGGCTAAATGATTTTGTCGACACGGGTAAGCTGGCCGGCCATTTGCCAGACGTCCATTTGAACGACAAAGGGAAAGCCCAGGCCGCGGCGCTTGCGGCCAACCTGAAAGACATGAAGTTAAAAGCAGTCTACAGCAGCCCGTTGGACCGAACAATGGAGACCGCAGAACCCATCGCCGAGGCACAAGGGCTAAAAATCCAGCCTAAGCTTGGCCTTGGCGAGGTGGACGTCGGCCGCTGGCAGGGTCGGACGTTGAAGTCGCTTCAAAAGCTTAAATACTGGTCCGTCATCCAAAACACGCCATCGCTTGCCCGATTCCCGGAGGGGGAATCCTTCCCGGAGGCTCAGGCCCGGATTGTCCTGGAGATTGAAGCCTTACGGCAGGAGCACAGCGGGAAAAAGGATGCGATCGTCTGTGTCTCACACTCCGACATGATCAAGCTGGCCGTCGCACACTATCTCGGGCTGCCGCTGGATTTATTTCAGAAGCTCGTTGTGCAACCCGCTTCCGTCAGCATCCTGTCGGTCGGCAAAAATCACATCCGTCTCGTGCGCCTCAACGACACCCATCTCAGTCGACCGGCTGAACCCGAATGATATACTTTATCCATCTCATCGGTGGCTTGCGCGACCAGAATTCAAACCTGATCGATGGTACAGAGCCATGAACTACGAACTCCGCCCCGTAGACCACATTACAACCGACGCGATCGGCCCTCCTGGGAAACGCGTCTTTTATTTGCAGGCCATTCGCGCCGATGAAAAAGTCACCCTGATCGTGGAGAAGGCTCAAGTTCAATCCCTGGCTATTAGCGTCGAGGAATTTCTCGATGACCTGCGTGAGCGACGGCCGGAGTTAAGCGTCGCCGACGCCGGTTACAACGAGGCCGAGATGAAGTTGAGGAAGCCTATCGACCCCGCTTTCCGGGTCGGACAATTGGGCATTGGCTACGACGAGGAGGGGGACATGATGGTGCTGGTGGCTCGTGAAATCCAGCTCGAGGGCAGCCAGGTGGAGGAACCCTCCGTCGCACGTTTCTGGTGCAGCCGCTCGCAGGTCCGCTCCCTCTGCGCTTGGGGGCTGGAGGTCGCCAGCCGCGGCCGGCCCATTTGCGGCAACTGTGGCCAACCCATCGACCCGGATGGCCATTTCTGCCCCAAACGCAATGGGCACAAGCACTAACCCCGCTCCCTTCCCCCCAGGCTTGCTCTCTCACAGCTGGCGATATCGCCCATGACCACGCCGGCGCTTCCCGAACAACAAGTTCTCACGGCGCTTTCCGAGGGCGCATTCGAGATTGAAGGTCAGTTTGTATATGGCTCAAACTACACTTTCTTGGTGGAGCTAACCTGGCAACAGCACCAGTTGGAGGCGGTCTATAAGCCGAGCCAGGGCGAGCGGCCTTTGTGGGATTTCCCCGAGGGAACCCTGGCTCAGCGTGAGACCGCTGCTTACGAGGTCTGCCGGGCCTTAGACTGGAGCTACGTTCCGCCCACCGTCCTGCGCCAGGACGGGCCAGCCGGCCCTGGATCACTGCAGCTTTTCGTTGAACTGGACCCCGAACGCCACTATTTCAGCATGACGGAGGCTGAGAAGGAGCGGCTCAGGCCTGTTGCGCTTTTTGATGTCCTGATCAACAACGCCGATCGCAAGGGCGGCCATGTCCTGCTC
>JBKHKF010000171.1:0-6063 GCA_046537745.1 Anaerolineales bacterium
GTCTGACTCAGCCCACAATCCGGCGCGAAGGCCAGTTTTTCGGCGGGCGCGCTCTCCAGACACAGGCGAACTCGCTGTGCGATGTCCTCGGGGCTTTCAATGTAGTAACTCTTGACATCCACAATCCCAACGGCCACATCCTTCTGTTCGCTGATCTCCGCGATCATCTCGATCTCAGAGAATTCTCGATTTGCCATTTCAATGTGGAATTCATCGACCTTCATATCCATAAATGCGGGGAACATCGGATGATAGCTCCGTTTGCCCACGGGGTGGCCCTTGTAGTTGCCAAAGCACAGGTGGGTGGAGAGCCGGGCTTGTCCGCTGGCCCTTTCCACCGTGCGGTTGAAAATGTCAACGAAGCGGCTGGTGTCTTCCTTATAAGCATAGCAACTCATGGAAGGCTCATCGATGGAGATTTCTTGGCAGCCTGCCTCGACCAGATCCGCCAGTTCCTGGCGCACGATTGGGATGAACGCCTCCGTGACAGCGTATCGATCGGGATATTGCTCATTGGGGATCAAGCGGCCGCTCATGGTGTATGGACCCGGAATGCTGCACTTGAGCGTCGGCCCGTCCGGCGCCAGCCGCTTCAGACGCTCAAACTCCTCCACCACGCCCAATCCTTGAGGAGCTTCAATTTCGCCCGTGATGCGATGTTTGCCTCGCTGGTCGTGGGCAGGGGGGCCGTACGTACGCCGATGATCGCTGCTCTGCTCGATGCCCTTCAAATAGCCGTAAAAGGATAGATTGAAATCGAGCCGCGTTTGCTCCCCGTCCGACACAACGTCAAGGCCCGCGCTGATCTGGTCATGCAGTGCGACGATGACAGCATCCTCCTGCAGCTCACGCACTTCATCAGTGCCAAAGGCCTCCAGGTGCTCACGGGCGTACTCCAACCAAGACGGGAAGGGGTAGCTCCCAATCACGTTCGTTCGAAGTGGTTTAGGCTGCATTCATGCTCCTTGACGGCAGAGCGGCCGGAGGCTTTCACAGCCTCCGGCCCCTTCTTCCCAAGCTATTTTTTTCGCTAAGCCTCAAGCCAGAGGTCAATCGGTTTTTCCACCTCGGGCGGCTCGTACGGCCACTCGATACGACGGCCTTCGCCGGCCGATTGATATCCGGCGTAGATAATTTTCAACACTTCCAGTCCATCTGCGCCAGTCTCGATGGGCTCTTCATCTCCCAGCACCACGTTGACGAAATGTTGCATCTCTTGAGGGAAACCGTAATTCCACTCCTCTTCGAAGCCGGTAAAGGTCCAGCCGGTGGTGGCTTCAGCCTTTTCGACGGCATACCCATAGCCGACCTGTGAGTGAGTCTTCAGCGCATTCCCGTGGATCAGATCGACCCGCGTGTTCCCTTTGCTGCCGTAAATCTCACAGCGATCGTCGATGCCGCCGGTCTTGGCCCAGCTGTTCTCGGCCAATCCCAGGGCTCCACCTTCAAACTCCACGATGCACAGGCTGTGGTCTTCGCCCCTGGTCTTGTCCTTATGCACATACGTCCCTAAATGAGCCGTCACGCTTTTAACTGGAGGCTTATCCAGGATCCAGCGGGCGAACTCGATGGAGTGGCAGCCCATATCCAGCATCACTCCACCGCCGGAGCGCTCCACGTCCCAGAACCAATCGCTGTGGGGACCGAAGTGCTCTTCACTTTGCTTCACCAGGAACACATCGCCAAGCGCGCCTTCATCCACAAGCTTCTTGGCCCGTTTGTACTTGGGTGAAAAGAGGAGCATCTCGCCGTAGACCATCTTTACGCCGGCTTTTTCGACAGCGGCCAGCATCCGTTTTCCCTCTTCAATGGTCCGGGCGAACGGCTTTTCGCACATGATGTGCTTACCGGCCTCGGCGGCAGCCACAACCACCTCTTCATGCAAGTAATTGGGCACGGCCACCGTGATCGCGTCGATGTCGTCCCGCTCCAGAATCTTGCGATAGTCGTTGTAACCGTCGGGGATATCACGTTCGTCGGCGAATTTCTCAGCTTTGCCCGGCGTTTTGGACGCCACCGCCACCACGTCGGCTTCCGTAACCTCCTCAAAGGACATCGCGTGGATGTTGGCGACAAAGCCACTCCCGATAATGCCTACTCGAACCTTGTCCATGTGTGCCTCCTCAACTTCGTGTCCGCAGTAGATCGGCGTCGTCGGTCGCGCTACGCTTCAACCTGCTGCTTGATTTCGCCGGTTTCCTTATCTTTCAGGATAACTTTGGTCTTGCCATCAGGCATCTTCTCTTCTTTGATGAGCCAATGTGCATCGTCATACTCTTCGACGCCGGCCTCGACCGCCACATCCTCCGCCCCGCGCCAATCCTCAATTTCAACAGGCTCCCATCTCTTGGATTCGATGGATTTGTACACAGCATCCATGATCGCATTCACGATGTAACCATCATAGAAAGTTTCCATCGGCGCCTCGTCGGCGTCCAGAGAATCGAGCATTTCCTTAAACATGTGCACATAACCAAGGGCATTCACTTCGTCACCGACCGGGAACAGCCAACCGGTTTCACCCTCTGCTTTTTCAGCGACATATCCCTGTTCGCCGATGGATGTGAACATCTCGTAGCCGGTTCGCAGCCAGTGATTGAGCCAGATGGTCCCCTCCGTTCCCGAAACCTCATCGCGCAGGTCCATGCCGCCACGGAAGGTCCAGCTGACCTCAAACTGACCGACGGCGCCGTTTTCGTAACGGACCAAGCCGACGGCTGAATCCTCGGCTTCAATAGGGTGCACCTGGGTATCCGCCCAGGCCACGGCCTCCACCGGCCGGATCCCCTTGCCGATGAAATTACGGCTGATCTCAATGCAGTGGCAGCCCATGTCCACAATGGCGCCGCCGCCGGATATCTCCTCGTCCCAGAACCAATCGCTGTGCGGTCCCGGGTGGGTCTCACGAGAACGAGCCCACAGCACCTTCCCCAACGCACCGTTCTTCACGGATTGCAGCGCTTTGAGCGTCTTTGGCGTGTACACCAGATCCTCAAGGTAGCCATGGAAAACACCGGCCTTCTCCACCGCATCCAGCATCGCCTTGGCCTCATCAGCATTCCGCCCCAGCGGCTTGGTGCAGAGAACAGCCTTGCCAGCTTCGGCGGCGAGCAAGGCAGCTTCTTTGTGCAAGTTGTTTGGAATCCCGATGACGACCACGCTGGTTTCGGGATCCTCAATGGCCTCCTTCATGTCTGTGGTCCAGTTCGGGATCCCCCAGGTCTCAGCGAACTCCTTGGCGCGCTCTTCCGTGCGTGAATACACGGTGTGGACCTTGTCCCGACTTCGATAGCCGTGCAGAGTTTGCGTGTAGAACATTCCAATGAGACCGGTTCCCAGCATTGTGATTTTGCGCATGGCTTTTCTCCTTGACTTGGGTGCAATACGCGACCAGATCTGCTGCTAGACCAGCCGCCTATGACATTCCCTCGTGTTCATCTTTGGGATTTCTACTCTTGATGTTCTAATTCAGTCTCGCGCGATTATTGTCTCAGCGCCCGCTGGCGACCGTACACAGAAATAAGGATAAGCAGGGTCGTTCCCAGGATCATAAGCCGGAATGCTTCTTGAAGCTGCAGTGCTGTCAACAGACTGGTCATCAGGGTCAGCACCAACGCGCCGGACATAGTCCCCCAGTAGCTGCCCTTACCCCCGGCCAGAACCGTGCCCCCGACCACAACCGCCGCGATGGACGGGAATAAGTATCGATTGCCCAAATTCAGGAATACGCTCTGGGTAAAACCAAGCAGTATGAACCCACCGAACGCGGCCAGCAGTCCGCTGATAGTGTATGTCGCCACCACGACCAGCGGCACGCGGACACCCGAGAGCCGGGCGGTGATCCGGTTAACGCCGACTGCGAAGACCTGCTTGCCGTAAGCCGTCCGTTGGAGCAACGCCCACATGCCGATTCCTAAGAGCACCCACACGATCACCACACCGGGGATGCCGAGGATCAGCGGCCTGGAGATGAGTGTCGCCATAATTGGCGCCGAATCGCCGATCAATTGACCCTGAGTGACCACAAGGACCACACCCTGAACCACACCGGTCATCCCGAGGGTCATCACCAGCGGCGGGATACCCAAGTATATGATCCCCAAGCCGTTCAGCAGCCCGGTGACGGCACCGGCGCCGAGCCCGACGGCCAGCGCCGGGAGCACCATGCTGTTGTCACCGTCAACGATACGAAAAACCAAAATTGCCGACAGCGTGACCACTGCGCCGACGGAAAGGTCGATCCCTTCGCCGCCGCTCAGAATGACCAGCGTTTGGCCAGCCGACATAATGCCGAGAAAAGCCGCCAATCGCACGATGTTCACTGCTTGAGACGGGTTTGCAAACCCGGGCCTCGCCAATCCACCGATAAAGAACAGCGCGATGGCCAGAGCCAGCGCGAGAACGGGGGGGCCAAATTTGGTCCTTCTGATGAGGTCCCAAACATCTTTCATGTTTCTGATCTCCGGCCTCGAATCAGCCTGATGGCTCCAGGTCCCGCCAGCGCGCCAATGATGATGAGCGCGTCGACAAGCGTCTGCCACCAGGAAGGCACGTTGGCAAATGAAATAATGTTGCGGATCAAGCCCAGAATGACTACGCCGATCATTGAGCCGATCACGCCGCCCTGCCCCCCGCTTAGTCGGGTCCCGCCAACGACCACAGCCACGATGGAGTCCAATGTGGTTTGATCTCCACCGATGCGGGGATCGCCTGTGCCCGTGCTCAAGGTCAGCGCCAGGGCGCCTGCCGCCGTCAGGATCCCGGCCAGCACGTAGGTGCTGAAGCGCACTCTGTCCACCGGGACGCCTGTGGCATAGGCTGCTTCAGGATCGCCACCGGAGGCGTAGAGGTAGCGGCCGTAGCGGGTAGAACGAAGCAGAATCCACAAACCTACTGTCGCCACAATTACATAGGCTACGAAGGGTATGTTCAGCGGTGTTGAGCGGTAAAGTTCAGTGAGCACCGAAGGCGCGTTTCCGCCCGGACGCGGCAAAATATAGAGAGCGATGCCGGAGAAGATGAAACCGGAGGCATAGGTTGTGATGATGGGCTGAAGCCGTAAGTACGCGACGGCCAGGCCGTTAAGCACCCCGGCGGCTGCGCCCAGCGCGAGCGCAAAGAAAATCCCTTGCGCGATTTGAAGAGAAGTCGCCTCGCGCGGCATCGTCACAATTAGAAGCGTGTTCACCATGGCGACAATGGCGCCCACCGAGAGATCGATCCCGCCACCGATAATGACGATGGTCTGCCCGGCAGCCACCAGCATTAATGGCAGGAATATGCGAACGTTCTGATTCAAAACCCGCAGCTGCATCAGATTCGGTTGCAGAATGAAATTAACAATGATGGCAATCACCAGCAACACCAGTGCAAAAAGATACGGGTGCTTCCGGCCAATGCGTGAGAGGATGGATTGATTCATTCAGGTTCCCGGTTGCTCTCGGCCCCTAAACTGGCTTCGATAAGATTGGCGCGAGTGATATCCTCGCCGGTGAGCTCGGCGTGTATTTCCCCATCATAAAGGACCAAAATGCGGTCACAGAGCCGGATCAGTTCATCGTCCTCCGAACTGTAAAACAATATGGCCGTTCCTTGCTCACGTAGATCGGCCAACAGTCGGTAAAATTCGCCCTTAGCCCCAACGTCAACTCCCTTGGTCGGGTCGTTCAAAAGCAGCAGCTTGGGCTCTCGCAACAGCCACTTGCCAATGACAACTTTTTGTGCGTTGCCACCGCTCAGGCTGCTTACGGGGGATTCCATGGACTCCCTCACCAGCCTTAGGCCATCGGCGGTTTCAACGGCGTCTTTCTTTGCTTTGTCAATATCAACGAGTGGAAACCCATAACGTCTCCACGAAGGAAGCTGGAGGTTTTCCAAAATCGAGCGTATGAGAAGCAAGCCCTCCGATGCGCGGTCTCCAGGGACGAAGGCGATGCCGCGATTCATGGCATCACGCGGATGGTTGAATTCAACCCTTTCGCCCGAATATTCGATGGATCCCTCGGAGGGGATTGCGCCAAAGGCAGCCAGCAGCAGGTCCTCCTGACCCATACCCTGTAAGCC
>JBKHKF010000172.1:0-6059 GCA_046537745.1 Anaerolineales bacterium
GGGAGTTTGTCGTACACGAAAAGGACCCACGTGAGTTCCGTCGGTTCGTTGCCTAGCCCCGGATAACTGAGTACAAAGGATTGCTTCATGACAACAATTGTTCGCAACTGGCGTCAGCTGCGGATCTCCATCCGGGAAATGCCCGATCAAGCCAAACGATTCGACGATGAGCTGACGAAAGCCCTCTACCGCTATCGGTTTAAGCTGACAGAGCTCCAGGCAAAGCCCAGCCGGATGGACGAGGAGATCTGGGGAGAATATGAGTCCATTGTCGAAGAGATCCGGGAGCTCCTTGAGGCCACCAAGGGTAGACTGCTGCAGCCTTCGGCACGACTCCGCGAACTTGAGGAGC
Source organism: Anaerolineales bacterium (assembly GCA_046537745.1). Classification (GTDB taxonomy): domain Bacteria; phylum Chloroflexota; class Anaerolineae; order Anaerolineales; family E44-bin32; genus DASWJQ01. The sequence continues at coordinate 353 of JBKHKF010000172.1, forward strand.
AATGGCGCAGCCTGCTTGAGCGCCAGGAGGCGCTGCTTGCACTGATTGAGCGCGCGATGGAAGCGGCTGATTTCTATAACAAGATGGAATCCGCCAAGGCAGATAAACGGCGGCGCAAGGCCTCCATCGATCAGATGATGAAACACCTGACCAAAGCCAAGCGGTCCCTGATCCAAGCCTTTCATTACGTCGTGCTCCGGGAGAAGAGCGGTGAGAGCGTGACCGACGGCTCCATTCTCCTCGACCTGGATCAAGCCATCGATTACTGGGAGCAGGATCTGTTGGATATCCGGGCTGCCGAGAACAACGGCGACGCCGACGTTGAGATTCTTCTAGACCACATGGAGCAGTTACGTCAACGAGTCGTCGAAGCCTCCGAGAAGGCGCAGGCGGTTCGCGAAGTGGAACGCCAGATGAATGAACTGCTGGCTCTGGACGGCCAGGTGAAGCGCGCCAGCGAGCAATCCGCCCTTTTTGAGAGCGAACTCCAACGGGTTATCAAGAATCTGCGCGACAAAGTGCCCGCCTATTGGGCGGCGGCCGAATGGGATCTCCTTGAGGAAGCTTTATCCTTTTCAAGAGATTATGTCGATAGAAACATCGGCCACGTCCGCTCTGAGCTCTATGTAATACGGAAACGGGCTGGAGGAAAGACCTTTCGCCAGCGCGAGTCCGCGGAGAAGTCAAGCAAGCATCCCGTCTCGTTGGTTCAGGCCCTCAAGACTTACAGCGAGAGAACGGCGGAGGACACCTATGTGGATCCGGACGCCGATTCCTCCGTTCGCTATCTATATCAGGAGCCCGCAAGCTAGCCTTCGCCGATGGCACGCAAAGTCAAACCGAACCCTCTGAGCCGCAGAGCATTCCTCCGATTCCTGACGGGAAGCAGCTTTTCCATGGCCCACACCCTCAGGAATCTGCGGCTTCCACCACTGCCCGAAATTAGTTGGGCGTTGACTTCGCTGCCCGTTCCAACAGACGCGCTTGCGGCACTGGCTCACATGCATCCGGCTTCGATTGACCCCGCCGGGTATCTCAATTTAGACATAATTGTTAACGACACAACCTTCCCGGGTCGAGTCGAGCTTACGGAAACAGCGTGGGCCCGCAAGCGATTCAATCAATGGTATCGACTGAACACGGCATTCCCCTGGGCAATTGTCCTTCATTGGGACGGCGGCCCCAACCAGCCGAGAACGCTTGATTGGCTTGTAAACGGACTGAACCACAGCGAGAACATCGTGACGAGAGTCGAGATGGAGAACAGCGCCCACTTCGGCGTTGGTCCGGAGCCACCCACCGTAAGCCGAGGAAACCCCAATTCCATGTTGTCCATTGCCCAGCTCCAACGACCCTGGCTGGATGGAACACCGCTCATCGCATCTCATCTTAGACATGACGTCGGACACCCGGATCATCGTTAAGGGACCCCGGAGCAAGTTCTCAAGGTGATGCAGGCACTTGCGATTGAGTCAACCCTGGTGGATATACACACTGGTATCCGCTTCGATCCAAACTTCCGCACGCTGGCTGTCGAGATCGCGGGCAGGAAATTCGACGATGATTTCCCCAAATCGCTGCCGGGCCCGCAGCAAATCGGTAACCTGCTCACGCTGCTGCGCGCGCTCATGCTGGCCTACTCATTGCGGGCATGGGATATTGTCGGGCACTTTGAACTCCAGGGAGATAAACCCGATCCCGGCAAGCTCTTTATGGCTCAAATTCGTTTTCTGGTGGGGATTCAAGCGCTTCAGAATCCAGGCCGGACTCTTCGTCTGCTGACCTTTGGCCGATATCGCACATCTTTCGAGCTTGTTCGCGCTGCCGCTGGCTATTTTGAGAAGCTCCTCGAATTTACCAGCCGCCTGACCACTCCCAACCAATTTCGTGCCTGGGATCAATTCAGCGGCTGCCAGTGCCTGACAGCCTATTTGCAGGATCTGGCCTCCCATCAAGCCGCGGCTCGGGGGAATCGCCGATGATTCGGAGTCGTCGCCTCAGCAGAAGAAATTTCCTCCAAGTTGTCGGCAGCTCTGCCGCCGCTCTACTTGTGCCTCCAGGACTGGTAGAACATCGTCAGTTCAGCGTGGTCGATCGTTTCGATCCACCGATGTTTGGGCAAGTGTTTGTAACGCAGCAACATCTTGAGCCGGTTTTGGATTCTTTCGGGGAGCCCACTGGCGACCACCACATTGGCGTCGACCTTAATATTGGGGAAGGGGACGAGGACAAAGGCTACCCGATTCACCTTATCGGCAACGGCCGCTGTCTCCTTACCTCCGCATCCGAGGCATGCGGCCTTGGAAATATCGCCATCTTCGAACATGTCATGGCGAATGGTACAGCGCTCTACAGCCGCTACGCACATCTTGGATTGGTGTTTGTGAAGGCCGGTCAATCCATGCGACGTGGTGCTTTGGTCGGTCAAATCGGCGACAGTGGTTGCCAGCGATCCGCCCATCTCCATCTTGACATCGAAACAGAGAACGCATGGAGAGAGTCGCTTCAGGCCGCCCCTCGCTGGTACCCGCAGGCTGCGCCTGTTTGGTGGCTGCGCCGACGATCCTTGGATCCCATTTCGCTCTTTTCGGGCAGCAATGAATCGCTGCCATCGGGCACAAGACTGGCGAGCCGCTTGAATTTCATACTGACGGGTGATGAATAAACCGACGAAGTCTGTCACCATTAGACTGGGTCGCCCGCCGGAGGACCCCATTATTCAAGCGCCTTGCACTTGACTGAATTGACAATCACATCTGATTGAAGGGGTTTAACTATGCTCAAGCCCTCTGAGCGAGGACAAAGTCTCGTCCTTTGGTCTCTAGTATTGCTCCTGGTGATACTGCCGATGATGGCGCTGGCTATAGACCAGGGCAGCCTCTATTGGTCACGTCGTTCCAGGCAGAAGTTGGTCGACGCCGCCTGTCTGGATGGAGCCATCGCCAACCGGTTGGGGTTCGATAGCCGGACTGCAGCCATCAACAGCCTTCAATCCCACGGCCTGGATTCAAGCCTCTGGGATCCGCAAGTCGGAACCGGCACCGACCTTAGTGTGGGGGTAGAACAGGGTGTTGGAGAACTGAGAGTGGCGGTTTGGGGCGAGACCCTCTCCTGGTTCTCTCAATTCATCCCCGGTTGGAACGGATGGGAGATAGGGGCTAGAGCCCGGTGCGACTACGGGCTGGTTGGGCCACTACCGCTCGCGCTGAAGGAATGCGAGTTGGCCAGCGGCGCCACCACCTGTGTCGAGCCGGACGGGACCACAAATTACGCGCCCGGCTGGAGTTGGGGCGACGAGATGGATCTGGCAGGCCAGCAGCACGATCCAAACATCTCCACCGGCATGAGTTTCGGCGGATTAATTGCGCCCGATATCCGCTGCTTGAACGACGACGACGAATGTGCCGCCAAGGAATGGTACCCGCCGGTCACCGATGGCACATCCTCAAACACTGTAAAGAGCATCACGATGGATTACATCCTGAACGGTGGCTATAACGGCCCCGCACCGACACCTGGAGAAAACATTGCCGCATTGGACGGAGTCAGCAACCAGCAATTGGCGAGCGCCATCGATACGGTAGCGGATGTTGGGGACATCCTTTTCGTGATGGTATATGAAACTGGTGAGGTTCACGATGGCAACGCCAATTACGACTACGTAGAAATTGTCGGCTATACATTCGTCCGGGTTACACAAATATTCACGAACAACATCAAAGTTGAACCGATTGACATCGGTACATGCAACACTGGGGACACCCCGGAGGATGACATTTTGACCAGCCCGGACGGATCCCCCTTCAACATCAAACCCGTACTCCTCCCCTGGGATTACGGCAGCGGCGGCGCCGAATCGATTTATACGGGGCCTACATGCAGCTAGCAGGAAGGTGAGACCATCCATGACAGATCACAACGGGACGAAGAGTGGCCAATCGCTGGTTGAATTTGCATTGGTGTTGCCCTTTTCCCTGGTCACCATCATGGCCATTGTGGTGTTCGGGATGGCCTTGGCCCGACTTGAAGCCGTGGAGAACGCCGCCTCGGAAGGCGCCAGGGCTGCCCAGCGCTGGGTGCCTGGCGGCCCCGAGACCTGCGTTCAAGCGGTCCATAACGCCATTGACCGGGCCACACCTTTTGCCACTACTATCGTGGTGAACGGATCCTGCCCGACCGATACCATCAGTAGAGTGAACACCGGTTCTCTGATCACCATTGAGGTGAGCCACTCCTATCAGCCCATCTTTTTCGCTACTCTTTTCCGAAGTATTTGGGAGCCTCCAGCCACCATGCCGCTGGAAGCCGAAGTTACCGTGATGCACGAATAGCCCACAACCCGGAGAGGAATCCATCTGGCAATGAATAATACTCAACCCTCGCCCAAGCAGTTCGATAAGAATAGAGTGACATCCGAAAACGGACTCGAATACAGTTCATCAGAGAACCACGCACTCAATTTCGCTGATCAATCATCCCATTTTGAAGCCGCTTTTCAGGCTCGAACCGCCACCGGCGCCAGACTAAACTCCTGGATCTCGCCTCTTCTCAACCATACGATTGAGAAATATCACCCGGAATCCCAATTGTTCGGATTCATCCACTGGATTAATCAAAACCCTCATTGCCCCTGGATCATTCTCTCGGGAAGTCTGGAGTACGGTCGCAAGGCACATTCACCCTCCCAGGAGGCCGTTCTGGAGACCGCAATCCCCATTCGTTGGTCGATCGGACGCTATCGGGCTGGCAAGGGAGGGCCAGATGCAGGCTATTTGCAGCAGCTCAACATCGCAGTCGTGTTCGATCCCGGTCAGGTCCCAATTGCGCTTCAGTGCAGCCAAAGCCCCACGTCAGTCACCCGTTGCAGCCCATCCCCGCACGCGTTAAGCAGGACTCTTGAGACACTCTACCGCTGATCAGGCGGCGGCCTCCAGTTGCAAAGTTTTGTGAAACCCATACGCTGGAGATAAACTGCTGCCAATTCCGATTAAATCGAAACGTTTTCGGCATTTTCTCGTTATAAATATGTCAGCGGGGGCCTGAAAATCAAATAGACGAAGCTCCCTTGGAGAGCAAGAAGCTCTTCATGACACCGCGCATGATGCCTCATTGCATTCCATCCACTTCACTGGATTTGCTCGGCTGATTGGTTTCGCGGCCAAGGGATGCCATGGGAAGGCCTATCATGGAAGCCAGCAACATTTCTGTAATCATTGCCGATGACCACCGGCTTGTGCTCGAGGCGCTCGGGTACTCCCTGGAGAACCGCCAGTTCAATGTTCTGGCAACCACCCACAGCGGGCGCGAGGCGTTTCGGCTTGTCAACGAGCATCAACCGGATGTTCTCGTGCTGGATTTGCGCATCCCGGATTTGAGCGGTCACCAGGTCCTCAAGGCCATTTCCCAAGAATCGCTGCCAACTCGGGTGCTCCTTCTCAGCTCAAGCAAGGATCCTAACGACATCGCTGAGGCCATTAACAACGGGGCCGCCGGCTATCTATCCAAGGACATGCCAACCGAGGAGCTCCGGAAAGCCATCATGGCCATTGCCAGCGGTGAAACGGTGTTCGATCGTGAGCTCTTGGACCGCGTGCTTTCGCTCGATATCGATCGAGCAGCCAGTGAAAATCATGGTCTCATCAACTCACTGACGGAGCAGGAGATTCGTATTCTCCTGCTCATGAGCCGGGGCATGAGCAACCCCGAG